>JBIJDW010000419.1:0-2814 GCA_044343885.1 Kiritimatiellia bacterium | reverse complement strand
CTATGGGCGAACCGGTTGCGATTCGACAAAGCTCGCGACAAAGAGGGTGGAAAGGCTTAACTTAGCGCCATTCGGGACGGGCCTTCCATCGGCCGCTTCAACACCCAACGCCCAACGCCCAACGAGAACGCGGACAGTGAACGTGTGTGTCTCCTTTTCCTGATTTCAAATTAAAAAATCCCAGCGCCAAACCCGAAAGCGTTCATCCGACTCAGCCGCGCAATTCGTTTTAATTTGAAATCAGGAAATCAGGAAAGAGAAAAGAGGGAAGCCCCGTTCCTGAAGACCCCGCAAGGGACGGGCCTGAATGGCGCTACAGTCCAAGTCGGCGACTCCGGGATACTCTCACCGCATTGCTTGCCGACTGGGGTGCCTTTCTGGATGTGAATCTATACCGGGAGGCTCTGCTGCACTTCACGGATGGCCCGGTCGCCAGCGCACGACTGATCAATCTTCATGTAGATGGCCGCATCGTTGGCACGCAACACATGTGCATGCTTGGTGCCGGTTCCGCTTGGCACATCTCCACTGTCCGAGGATCCCTTGAAGCCTACAGGACGCACCTTATCCGCCTTTTGCGCCACACACGCTTGGATATCATGCAGTGGATCAACCTAGACCAACGAACCGTCACGTTCCAAACCCTCACGAAATGATTCTGTTTCAAATGATTCTGTCGCATCAAGAAGCTGAAGGAAATGGGGATGCCAGCGTTCATGGCTTGGTTGTTCACGCGAAGCATCCCGCAGTTGAAGCGGTGGAGAGTGACGTGAGAGAAGACGGTTTCCAGTGCCCGGCCTCTGATCCGTTACTTCCTCCGCGGCGCTTGCGCCTGGCGGCAAAAGGCCGGCAATCCCAAGTCCCTCACCAGATTTCCTGGCACCTCCGTTTGGGTCAGAGGCGGGCGGCCCAATCGATGCCGAATGTTCTTCAGGAAACGAACGGTGCCGAACGCTCGAGCCTTGGCCTGATACAGAGCCAGCCGATTCAGGGCGCGTTGAGAGGCGAACCCGCTTTCAGGAAGCGCCTGATGCAGAAGAAGAGCCGTGTCGAGCAGATCGCCCAGTTCGGCGATATTTTCCGAACGGCCGTGCTTGATCCGTTGCCAGGTTTCATCCTTGTACCGGTGGATTGCGTCTGGACGACTATGTAATGTTGAAACGGATCTGAACTGTGTTACAATCTCCGCTGTTTCCCAAAACGTTTCCCAGGACGGCGTAGCCTTTGCCGCGTCCGGAAGTAGGCAGAAAGAGAGAAATGCCATGTACGTCACGTTGATGCACACGTTGCGCGCCTTTCTGGGCGCGGACAGTCTATTGAGAATGGGGCTGATCGTTTCGCTGACGCTCATGGTGGTTGCCTTGGCCGCCTGGGTCACGGCGTCCTTCCGCATGAGTTATCAGCGATGGCTGTCGGCCGAAGGGTGGCGTGCGAACCTGGCCAGCGTGGGGACGGGCTTGTTCAAAGTGCTGGCGCTGTTCGTCATCGTCCGAATGCTCGTGGTGGCCATGCACTTTCAGGCGCAGAGCGTTGAGCAGCAATACGGGCGGGTCACTGAGAAGAATCGCTCTGCGGTCCTAATGAAATGGGGGAGTCCGCACGAGCAGCATGAATTATTCGTGAGGCACACACGCACACGCATCTGGGTCACCCGCCAGATCAAACCTGTCGCCGACAAGAGCGACATCACGACGGAGTCCTTCTGGAAAGATGAGACTCCTCCCGTTCAGGCCATTGACGGAAAAATGCCCGTCGTGATCAGCACTCGGGAAGAGATTCGAGATGTGGACCTGCCGCAGAAGGCCATCGTGAGCGCGGACGTGAGCATTCGTCTCCGCAACAATCCCCGGCAGTTGGGCAATGCGAACTATGCCGGCTATGAGGATGCCTGGTCGATGCGATATGTTTTGGCGAATGCGTCGGATCAGCACACCACGACGCACCTGCGTTTTCCGCTCCCGGCCCAGACGGGGCTTTTCGACGACCTTTATCTCCGCATGGACGGATCCAACTTTCTCGACCGCATCAAGTCCGAGGAGAATGCGCTCTGTTGGAACGTGAATATGGCTCCCGGCGCCGAGAGCGTGGTCGAAATCGGTTACCGCTCTCGCGGCCTTGAACACGTGCGCTACATCCCCAAACGCATGAGTCAGACCGGCCACTACCGCGTGTCAATGCAGATCGAAGGAATCCCGGCCGACAAGTTGGACTACCCCATCGGGGCGATGCCGCCCGCCGAAAAGCTGGGTGACCAGCGTGGCGATTCCTACACGCTGACGTGGAAATTGGACAACGCGCTGACGTCCTATGACATCGGCGTTAAACTGCCGCAGGCGGAACAGCCGCGCTATCACTATGCACGGCTCATGAGTGAAGCGCCGGTCGCGTTGGTCCTACTGCTGGTCTTGTTGGTGCTGCCCCGCCTGATGATGGGGTTGCCTGTGAAAGTCGGCGTTGTGGCCGTTTTGGCGACCGCCTATTTTCTTCTGTATACGTTCATGGGACATCTGGCCGATGTGTTGCCGGGTTTTGCCGGGCCGTTTGCCATCTCGGCGGCGCTCTTAACGCTGCTGGTCACGTGGTTCCGGTTATCGTCCTGTGAACGTCTGCTGCTGCGTGTTCAGGATGTGATCGGGTTCGGTGCGTTCGCGTTTCTCTACCCGCTGGCCGTGATTGATGGTGATCGCACGGACCTTTGGATGCACGTGTTCTACCTGCTGATGCTCATCTATGTATGCGCCTTGATTGTGCGTGGGCGGAACGGATGTGCTCAAAATTAGAGTTTACCGAATTCATCACCGCCGCGGCTCTGTT
>JBIJDW010000098.1:0-9282 GCA_044343885.1 Kiritimatiellia bacterium | reverse complement strand
ACCAGCACCGAAGCGAGCAGGCCGAGGGTGGCGGTTACGATTCGCCCGCCGAGCACGCCCGCGTCCGACCACAGCGGTGCCAGCCAGCCGTAGACCACCGGCAGCAGCGGCCCCTGCGTGAAAAAGAAATCGCGATACGGCAGCCGTCCGGCGGCCGTTTCAAGCGCCGCATACAAGTACCAGCCCTCGTCCTGATTCAGCGGCCCCAGTCCGACGGCCGCCGCTGCGATCACCACAGCCGCCGCGCCCGCCACCGCGCCCGCCGCCAGCACCCATTTTCGTTCGTTCATGTCACGCTCCCGTTCCCGTCGATGGACATTAAGGTATCGCCTAACCGCCCCGGAATACAAGGGCGAAGTGCATTCGTGTTCAGAATCGTGTTCAGAATCTTGCCGGCCGCGACGAATTTCAGTATAGTGTCGGCATGCGTTTATTCGTTGCGATCAAATTGAGTTTGGAAGCCCGTCAAGCCTTGGTGGCGGCTTGTGCTCCCTTCCGCCCCCTGGCGGAGGGATGTGCCTGGAGCAATCCGGAGCAGTTGCACGTGACACTCGCTTTTCTTGGCGATTGCGCGCCTGCGTTTCTCCCGCATCTCACGCGGATGATCGACGAGGTGTGCAAGCCGGTGGAGCCGTTCACCTGCCGGGCGGTCGGGTTCGGCTATTTCGGGTCCCGCCGCTATCCGAGCGTGATCTGGGCTGGTGTGGAACCGGCCGCTGTGATCGAGTCGCTCCACAACCGCCTCTGGCAATCATTCTCCAAGCTCGGCTATGAGCGGCCCAGCGCCCCGTTCGACTCGAACATCACGCTCGCCCGCTGCAAAGACCGCACCCGCAATGCGGCGTTTCTCGAGGCGCTGGATGCGGCGGAGACGGAAAAGCTTGGACAGTGGGAAGCCACCGGCATGACGCTTTTTGAAAGCCGCCGCGGGTCGCACGGCACCAGCTACCGTACGATGCATCAGGCGGCGTTCGGGCAGGCGAGGGGAGCCACGATAGAGGTGTTGCCAGGAAAGAAATGAATGGAACGCAGATCACAATCGGAGTCGTCGCAGTAGTCGCCTTGAGCGTGCTTGCGTGCGGGATCGCATTCAGCCAGCGGAAGTCCCATCAGACGACCACAACCGCGTCACGTTCTGTGAAAGAGACTCTATGAAATCGATAACTTGTGCTGCATGCTTCTTTCTGACAGCGGCAGTCGTCGGTTGCGGTTCACATGGGCTTGGATGGCCATCTATGCCACCTGCCCCACCCACGCCGCCCAAAGCGTGCAACGCCGTCTGGCCTAAGTCCGACCAGGTAGATCATGGCGACACCGTTGTCATCGCCCGCTGTCGCGGTGCCGACGAGTATGCTAAAACCTCTGAGGGAAAAGAGTGGAACTATCACTGGTACCTCGTGTCGATGGATGTACTGGCTGTCGAGCGCGGCACGTGGATCGAGAAGCAAGTGAACTTCGTTTACCCCGACGAGTGGCCAACGCCAGAATCTGGCATCATGATCGACAAAGCTGTGTTTCCGTTCGGCAAGGGGTACATCTTTGCCTTGACGCTGATGACCCCTGCACAGCCGTCGACCGTCGTGGCTTTCGAGCGGCGGAGTTATGTAGCGCCCCATGGACCGCTTAAGTACATCCAGTTGAAGCCTGGCGAAATTGAACCCGAGAGCAAGTACGGACGAATCCTGAGGGCAGTTGCTGATTTCGAAACTGCACACAACGTTTCTCTCCAGAAGGCAGTTACCGACACGCCCGAGGACGCCGGTGACACGTGGATCGTCCACCGCCGGGCCGACTGGGGCATCAACGGCGGATCGTGGCTCTACCAGGTCAATAAGACGACGTTCACCGTGCAGGCGATACCGTAGAATGGCGGATGTTATTTGAGGCTCTTGCACCCCCCGGATGCTGCGCCTGACCGCTTACAGTCTTACAGCCTTACAGCCTTAGCCGTTTCTAGGTTCATCCTCGCGCCGCTGCCCGACAAGGGACGGGCCTGAATGGCGGCCTCTGTGTTCACCCGTTGCCGAGCGGTTCGGTGCCCTCGTTGAGGATGGCGAGATAGGCGGTGTAGCTGAAGACGCGGTTTCGCTTGTGGCCGGTGAGTTCGCGGGTCAGACCGAGCCGGCAGAGATGATCCAGTGTATTATTGACGGTGACGTGGCTGAGGCCGGTCTGCTTCTCAAGTGTCCGAGAGGTGGCGACGGGGCGGCGCAGCAGTTCGTGATGTACGCGATTTGGTTTCAGTTGGTCTTTCGGGTTGACCACCACACGTAATACGTAATACCCTTAAATCGTGCTTGAGAGGGAATTGACATGACAAACCTCACGTTGGCGATTGACCCAACCGTTTTACGCAAGGCCCGGAAGGCGGCGATCGACCGCGACACGACGGTCACTGCGCTGGTGCGCGACTTCCTCGGCCAGATATCCGCCTCGCAGGTGCAGGCGGCTGACACGCACGCCGAAGAGTTGGCCCGAGCTTTCGCGCGCAACACCGTCACGCTCGGACGCCGCACCTGGACACGGGAGGATCTCCATGAGCGCTGCTGACCGCGTGTTCTTCGACACCAATGTTCTGGAGAAGTGGCAGACCAGCTTCTGGGACGCTCTGATTCTCGCGGCCGCCGAACGGGCCCGCTGCGTGACCGTCTGGTCGGATGATCTCTCCAGCGGCCAGACCTACGGTGCCGTCCGGGTCTTGAATCCATTCGCCCTGGCAGTCCCGCGCCTCCGTCATTCAACCTAAAAGAGGAACCCGACAAGGGACGGGCCTGAATGGTGCTTGAAATGAGATCATTGTTGTTCTGCGTATTGTCCTTTGCAACTGCAACGCTTGCGGGGAATCCTGTCGCACCCACTGACGAACTCCGGCCAATCCCAGATATCCAGAAGGAAATCGGAAACATAGTGGACTTGTTGAGCACGACGAACTACATCTTGGAGGGCGAATCGCCTTTTGATGCTGTTGTCAGGACTTCCACATCGCTCATGAAACTGGATGGATGCACTTCCGCTCGGTTGCTCTTGCAGCTCTCAATCGCATGTGTGAATGGAGTAGAGACCAACGCTCACCCGCAGAGACAGATGACACTTCGTGTGGTGTGTGGCCATGTCCTGGCCAAGATGCAACCCGCAGATATCGTGGATTCGGTTGCTCCGTTCTATGGCTTGGTGGAAGACGCAAAGCTGAGTGCCTGCCTGGATAGCTTCTTGGACATGGCGACCCTTCGCAACGGCCGTTCAAATCCTGACTTTGGCTCTCTTGCAGACGTTGTGAAGCAACAGAAGAAAGGGCATCCAGAACGGCTGGTTCGTTACATGTTCCGGGTGAATCCCGACAAAGCGCTACCGGAAGTGCAGAAAATGTTCGGCAAGCCGGAGTCGCAGGCTAAGAGTCTACAATCTGCCGCAAGTGGCGAATGGTGGGAGCAGATCTACGCAGCGGAAAAGATACGGCAGCGGCCAAACCTACGTGATCCTGAGTTGATCGGGCAGCTTAAGAAGAGCAAGCATGCGGTTGTCCGCGAGATCGTTCAGGAAATCGAGAACGTGAAAGAAGAAGGGCCGCGCCAGAGAAGTGACGGTCCTGATTTTTGAACAGACTTCTGGATTCGGAATGTGGTCGGTTCACCATTGGGTGCGTGCGAATCTAACCGTAACCTGTTCATTGTCAGCCTTACCGCCTTACCGCCTTACAGTCTTACAGCCTTACAGCCTATAGCCTATAGCCGTTTCCCGGTTCATCCGCGCGCCGCTGCGACGGCCCAGACCCGCCACGCGCCGCCCGCCTTCAGCGCGCGTGCCGCCTCGCTGAGCGTTGCGCCCGTGGTCATGACATCGTCAACCAGCAGCACCGTCCGTCCGACCACCCAGCCCGCTTCGCGCGCAACGAAGGCGTCGCGCACGTTCAGCCGGCGCGCGACGGCCGAGAGGCGCGTCTGCGTGCCGGTGTCGCGCACCCGCATCAACGCCCGTGGACTGAACGGCCGGTCGAGACGGCGCGCGACCTCCGCCCCCAGCAGCGCCGCCTGGTTGTAGCCCCGGCTCCGCGCGCGGGTTCGGAACAGCGGGATGGGCACGACCACATCCACGGCCGCAGGCTCGAACTGCGCCAGGACGCAGCCGGCGACGAGCTCCGCCAGATCGTCGGTCAGCCACAGCGCCCGGCTGTATTTGAATGCGTGCGCCAGCCGGCGCAGGTTTCCCTGAAATTTTCCCGCCACGCGTGCCCGGTCAAAGGCCGGCAGATGGTCCCGGCAGGCGCCGCACAGGAACGCATGCGTCTCGGCGGTCTCGACCGGACGTCCGCACCGCTCGCAGCACGAGTCGTTGAGCAACGGCAGCAACCGGAAGCATTCCCAGCAGAGATGCCCCGCAGGCCGGTCGGAATTGCCGCCGCAGCCGGCGCACACGCGGGGAAAAATCAGTTCGCCGGCCGCCGCCGTCAGTCGTCGCACCGCCGGCATGAGTGTGAGGCTTGCTCGTCTAACAACGGTCTTCAGACGGATCCCCTTTTTAGACTCACTGAGGCGCTTGCAGAACCCCTGCAATCGCCGGTTTCAGTGTTCAGTGTTCCTCACCCCCACAGCGGTCGCGGATAGTGGCCTGTCTCGGCAAACCGGAGCAGACGCGCCGAGACAGCCGGGTGTTCCGCGCGATAGGTCAGTCCCTGCCACACGCCATCCGTGCGCAGCACCTGCACGTCGGCGCGTTCGCTCCGGATCAGATCGGCGACCACGAAGGGGAGGTACCACTCGTCCTTGGCGCTTGCGCCATGCTGCTGCAGCCACGCGGGAAACAGATCTTCCAGAAAGTCGAACAGACGCGGCGTGAAGCCCCAACAATTCATGGAGACCGCCTCGTCGCCGTTGAGGCGTGCCGTCGTGCCGTCGGCCGGTCGGTTTTCCACGCCCGTTCCGGCAGCGGCCAGATGCGTCATCTCCGTGACATCGGTCAGCATCCCGTCGGCGCCCACGTGACACACGCCGCGCGACACCGTTCCGTGCGCCGAAAGCGTCGCGCGCAGGGTGTAGCCGACCATTGCAAAGTGGGACCGGCCTTCGGTGCGTGCAGGCGCTTCGCGGAAGAAACGGGCCAATTGCGCATAGGCGTCGCGGTCGTAGAAATCATCGGCGTTGATTACGGCGAAGGGCTCGTGGACGACGCCGCGCGCGGCGCGCACGGCATGCGCGGTGCCCCACGGCTTCTCGCGTCCGGGTGGCAACGAAAATCCGGGTGGCAGATCGTTGACGTCCTGATACGCATAGTCCACGGCAATTCGGCTGGCATAACGGGCGGCCACCTGGCGTTTGAAGGCCTCGGCAAAATCGTGGCGAATAACGAAGACGATTCGGTCGAAGCCAGCGCGCAGAGCGTCAAACACCGCATAGTCCATCAGCGTTTCGCCGTCCGGGCCGACCGGATCCACCTGCTTGAGCCCGCCATAGCGGCTTCCCATTCCGGCTGCCAAAATCAATACGGTCGCATGCATGAATCCTCACATCGTTTATCGTCATCCCTCAATAGTCGTGTAGTATAGCCGTCCTTCCGGATCCCCGCATTACAAATGTTGGCAGCCGCCGGTTTTTCTGATATGGTGCACGTGTCAAATCCCGAATGTCCCTCCGGGTGATCCCTCCGGACACGATTAGGCATCAGAAATAAGGGATTCCGTATGAGAGAACGCGATGTCACCTATGCTTTTTTTGCGAAAAAAACTAATTATTCGAACCCGCGACGCGCATTGCATTTCACGCAAGAACATTGATCCGGATGCCTTGCGCGTCCTCTACCGGCTCGCGGACTCGGGCCAGATCGCCTATCTGGTCGGCGGCTCGGTTCGCGATCTGCTGCTGGGGCGAACGCCCAAGGATTTCGATATCAGCACCGACGCTCATCCGAACGCCATCCGCAAGTTGTTCCGCAACTGCTTCCTGATCGGACGCCGCTTTCGGCTGGCGCACATCGTGTTTGGCCGGAAGGTGATCGAGACCAGCACGTTCCGGCGGCAGCCGAAGGTCAGCGAGACGGATGACGCCAATCTCTATCAGCACGAAGACAACACGTTCGGCACGCCGGAAGAGGACGCCTTGCGTCGCGATTTCACGGTCAACGGCCTCTTCTACGATATCAAGACCTTCTCGGTGATCGACTATGTCGGCGGCCTGAAGGATCTTGAGGCCAAGACGCTCCGCTGCATTGGCGATCCCAACGTCCGATTCCGCGAGGATCCCGTCCGCATGATGCGCGCCGTCCGTTTCGCGGCCCGCCTCGGCTTTGGCATCGACTGGTCCAGCCGCCGCGCCATCCGCCGCCATCACGCGGAGATCGCGCAAGCCTCGGTCCCCCGTCTACTGGAGGAAGTGATGCGCCTGTTCACCTTCCGAACCGCCGAGCCGGCGTTCCACCTGCTTTGGAAGTATGAGCTGCTGGGCGACATCATTCCCGAACTGGCCGCCTTCATCACCCACAGCGGCCGCGAGAAATCGCCCGTCTGGAAGGCCTTGCAGGCGCTCGACGCCGATCCGATTGCCGACGACGCATCGGGCGGTCTGCGTCTGGCGGTGCTGTACTATCCGGTCTTTCAGAAAGCGCTCGCCGAAGAGACCCGGCATGCGGCCGGCCGGCGTGTCAATCGCCTGCATGTTGCGCGCACGGCCTTCGAGCCGCTCGTCCGGCGGTTGCATATTCCCAAGGCGATCTTCTTCACGGCAACCAATCTCTTCGACATGCTGCCCTACTTTGACGAGTTGCTCAAACATCCCGCCCGTCGGGATCGATTCGTCCGGAGCAACCTGTTCCCCGAGGCACTCGCCCTGTGGCGCGTCGTTTGCCGGGCCGAGAATATCGTTCCCGCTGGCCTTTCCGATTGGGAGGCCTTAACCGTCCAGACGCCGCCGCACCTCGGGCCCGAAGAGGAAGAGAGCGACGAGAGCGACGAAGCCTGGCGTGCCGCATCAGGGGCCGCTCCCCGTGCCACGCCGAGACCCGGATTCCACGGCGGCCGCCGTCGGCGTCACCCCCGCAAAGAACACGGCCACCAGGAGCCGAACTCGTCCGGCCAGGCGGGCGAGAAGACTCACCCCGAAACCGGCCGTTGAATTCACCACGAAGGCCACGAAGCGCACGAAGAAATAAGGGCGACTGGAGGCGACTGGGGACATGAACCAACACCCAACGCCCACAGAGAGTTGACCACAAAAGGCGCTTGGGTTATCTCAACGACTACCCTGATCATTGGACGCAAGGGGAAACGCTCGAAGACTTGAAGGAGCACCTGCATGATCTCATTGAAGTTTTCGCTGCCGAAGAGATTCCCGGTATTCGCAAGGTTGGGGAATTGGTTTACGCATGAAGCGGCTTGTTGGAGATGGAGAATGATGATGCGAGCACTCAGTATCATGACCCTCGTGGTCTTTCTCGGCTGCTCGGCCCATCAATACACCGCCACGCCAGAGAAACCCAAGAGTCCTGAGGTCTCTCGACTCCACCAGTTAGACTTGAAGGTTGGAATCGAACGTCAGAAGGCGGAAGAACAGGTTGCAGGCTTACTCTCCCGGCCAAATCAATACTCCCCGTACGGGAACAACTTGAGGGGTGGGGTTGTCCTGTACCCTGACGGTGACTGGGTGCTTGAGGTAAAATACAAGGCCGGTGCACCGGCTCCGTGGATTGAGACTCCAGACGGTACCATGCAGCACCTGCCGCCGATGGACGAGACAGTGCTGGAATACACAATCAAGAGAATCCCCAACAAGGAGCCGGAGGCGACGCAGTGAACCGCAAAATTCAGCGAATGTTTCGTCCGCCTCACCCGTGAATACACGGACGGCGGAACGAACATTCGCTCACGGTCGTTTTAATTGCGCGGCAGAGGAGATGATCCATTGAGAATCGTAGGAACAGCATGGTACTTGTTCGGTCTACTGGTTGCCGCTGCACTCCTTGAATCTGCAATCACGTACGCGCCATCGGCGCGACACATGGGCAATGTCATCCTCGGGGTGACTGTGGTATTCGCTGGAGTGTTCGGACTGGGGGCAACCGGGTTGACGATCAGGCGAAAGCGAAACCCCGGAAGTCAGATATTCCAGTCGAAGTCCGCCTCAATCGTGGCGGCGTGCGTCGCGGCGATCATGACTCTCATCGTGCTGTTTGGAGTTGTCGGATAACTGACTGCCAACCCTACACAGGACGGTATTCGTCGCCCCGCAGACGGGTCGCCGAAACCGTCAGTGTGAACGTTGGGCAAGAATAAGAATGATCCCAACTGGATACATGGCAAAGAAAGTCGCGATGCGGCCGGATTGGCTAAAGGCCGATGCGGTCGAAGATATTTATTCGGTTAGCAATTGCACATCCAAAGACTTTTGCGACTACATTAACTACTGGAAGCACAACGGGTATTGGTTCTTCAACTCGCCAGAGGTGATTCAATCCCTCGCCGAAGAGCAGGACATTGACCTCTCCGGGACAACAATGTTCTACTACGAAGTTTATGAGAAGCAGTGCGCAAACGATACACCCGAATGGACAGAAGTTCGTCCCGACACCTCGTTTACAACAGACGTCAAACCGCCCACTGAGAAGTTCTTGGCGGGCTTCGATGTGGTGAGCTTCGCCGCGGGAACCAATCCCGAATGCTCCTATCTATCATGCAACCACATGGCCGAGACAATTCCGGTGAACCAGCACTGTCTGTTCAGGACTTTTGATGATGCCAAGCGGGTGCTTGACGAGTGTGCATTCAAGAACTGCGAACCTGGACCCTGCAGGATTTTTGCAGTGTATATAACGTTGGGGCAAAGGGTATGAGAAAAGCCGACAAGGGACGGGCCTTGCAGGCCGTATAACTTGAATTCGAAACTAAGGCCATTTCCGCTTCTAACTCGTTTGTTTTGTGCGAGTTGAGTGTATTTTAATGGCGCTTCCGGGTTTGTGGGGGGGTTTTTCATTGAAGGGGAAGCGGGGCCATGCTCAAGCCGCCGAACTGGAAGAGCCGACAAAATGTGCGACGAAGCGTAAACGACAAAGTGTGCGACGACGTGTGGGACGAAGGGTGAAAGCTAGATGTCATCCCTGACCGCCTTTGAGAGGTGTCTGAGCATGCCGCAACCCGCCGGGGCAGGTCGTCCAGCAGCGTCTTGCGCATGGACGCGAACGGCATGCCTTTCTGATAGACTTTCAGTCTCTCGTGGCCAAAGTGCTCTGCCATACCTGCTGCTCCTATCCATGCCACGCCACACTTCGTCGCTTTCTTCGTCCCACGCATTGTCGTCTACG
>JBIJDW010000097.1:0-9301 GCA_044343885.1 Kiritimatiellia bacterium | reverse complement strand
ATGTTTTCGATGATGTTCGCGGGCTTGCCCTCGACCTGCTTGCGATAGATGTCCTTCTCGGCTTCGATGTCGGCAGCCGGGACTTCACTGCTCTTCACATAGCGGGGGGTGGCCGCCGCGACCTGGAGCGCCAGATCGTGAATCATCTCGGCGACGGCGGGATGGACGGTCGTCTCCGGCTTACCGCAGGCGACCTCGACCAGCACGCCCACCTTGCCGCCCATGTGGATGTACGATTCGACGCGCGTGGTCGCCGAGGCGGCGAAGCGCGCCACACGGCGGATCTTCATGTTCTCGCCGGTTGCGGCGATGAGCGCCACCAAGTCATCCTTCAGGGTCTCGGCCACGGCCAGATCGCCGGCGAGAACCTTTTGGGCGACCTCCGCCACAAACGCCTTGAATCGGTCGGTCTTGGCGACGAAGTCGGTTTCACAGTTGATCTCGGCCAGGGCGAGCGTGGTTCCATCGGCTGCGGCCGCAGCGGCGACGATGCCCTCCTTGGATTCCTTGTCCGCGCGCTTGACCTGAATGGCAAGCCCTTTCTCGCGGAGAATCTTGATGGCCTCATCCATGTCACCCTGGGTTTGAATCAGCGCCTTTTTGCAGTCCATCATGCCGGCGTTGGTGCGGGTGCGGAGGTCGTTGATCAATGTAACAGTGATTTCTGCCATGGGATGTCCTCTCGTGTCAATCGGTTGTCGGAAGCGGCGCGGCGCCACGCAAGGGGGGCACCGCGCCGGGTTGGATTGCGGATCACTCGGCGGCCGGGGCAGGCGACTCGGCGACCGGTGCAGCGGGCGCGGGCTCAACGGCGGCGGCCTGCGCGGCCACAACGACCTGCGCGGCTTTTGCAGCCGTGCGACGCGTCCTGGCCAGCTTTTCCTTGGCGTCATCCGAGCCAGCATGCAGGGGCTCGCGACGGGGCTTTCCGCGGCCAGCGCCACCACGTTCCTGCGCGTCATGCGCGGCCCGCTCGGTTTCGGCCTGGCGGGTCTTTTCCGCCGCAACCTTGGAGAACTGCTCGTACGCTTCCTTGATCACACGGGCGAAGGCGTCGGCAATCATCATGATGCCCCGGATGGCATCGTCGTTTCCGGGGATGACATGATCGATGGGATCAGGATCGGCGTTGGTGTCGACGATGGCCACGATCGGGATGCCCAGTCGTGCGGCCTCTTTAATCGCGTTGGTTTCGCGGCAGATGTCGACCACGAACAGCGCGGACGGGAGGCGATCCATGTCGGCAATGCCGGAGAGGTTCTTCTGGAGCTTGTCGAGCTCGCGGCGGAGGTTTGCGGCCTCTTTCTTGTGAATGGACAGAACGCCGTTGTTGTTATTGGCGATCGCCTCAATCTGGCGCATCCGCTTGATGCTGCGGCGGATCGTCTGGTTGTTGGTGAGCGTGCCGCCCAGCCAGCGTTCGGTGATGTGGTACTGGCCGCACGCAACCGCCGCGGCGCGTATGGCATCCTGCGCCTGCTTCTTGGTCGCGACGAACAGGATCTTGCCACCGCTGGCAGCCACGTCGCGCAAGAATGCGGCGGCTTCATCCAAGAGTGTGACGGTCTGAGTGAGGTCAATGATGTGGATCCCGTTGCGCTTGTCAAAGATGTAGCGCTTCATCTTGGGATTCCACCGCTTGGTCTGGTGGCCGAAGTGCAGACCGGCGTCAAGCAGGTCCTTCAGGGTGAGCCCGGTCAGGCTCGAGGCAGGCATTTCCATGTGTACCATTCAACCGTTGTAGGAGGCGCCACGCTGGACGCTCCGGGGTTAATCCGCTCGGACTGCGGCGGCCGATCCGCCGACAGTCTTCGCTTCCGCGACAGTGGACGCCACAAGGCGGCCCCGCGCCGGATAAAACGCCGCACACTGTAGCGTTTTGCGCCGCTAGTCGCAAGGATTTTTTTTGAGTGGTTGCCTGGAGATCCCGAACGCGCGATGTGCATTCGCCTCGGTGAGGATGGCCAACTCGTCGGTCGCGACGCCGCGGATTGCGGCGAGGGCGTCGAGCACGACGGCCAGATTGGCGGGGTGATTGGGACCCGTGTCGGCAGCGTCGACCGGGCCGGCAAGGCCGGGACAGGGAACGCCTCCGTAAGGAAAGAGATCCGGGCTGTCGGTCTCAATCAGGAGGCGGTCGACAGGGGTTGCGGCGGCGGCGGCACGGACGCGGGTTGCGGCGAGGTTGCAGAGCGTCCCAGAAAACGAGACAAAACCGCCGAGGGCGAGCCAGTCGCGCAAAATGTCGCGCGAGCCGCCGAAACTGTGGGCCACGAGCGCGGGGATGCGGTCGGCGAATGGTTTAACCGCCGCCAGCAACGCGCCCCATACGCACGCGCCGTGCAGCACGACAGGCCGGCTGCGGCTGGCGGCCCGATCCAGTTGACGCCGCAACACCTCACGCTGGATGTCGGGTGACGGCTCGGCGCGAATGCCGTCCAGCCCGCACTCGCCCACCGCTGCCGCCGGATGGGCGTGAAGCAGCGCGTCGAGGCGATCCTCCCATCCCTCAGGAAGGCTGGATGCCTGCCACGGATGGACGCCCCAGGCGGGGATGATCAGCGGACAGTCGGACACCAGCGAGGCCACCGCGTCCCAGTCATGCGGCGCGGTGGCGCAGCAGCACAGGCCCGAGACCCCGGCGCGGCTGGCGGCGGCCAGCGCGGCGGCGCGGCAAGGGGCGAGGCGAGGATCCTGAATATGTGTGTGGGCGTCAAACATGGCGTTCGGAAGGCAGGTGGCCGATACCGTGTAGCAAAACGTGGATCTGAGGTCAGGGTTCAGGGTTCAACAGTTGACGGGCGACGAGCCAGTCGCGGACGGCTTCCACCGGCAGGCCCATGATGTTGGCATAGGAACCGACATGGCCTCGAATCAGCAAATCGCCGTTCTCGTCAATGTCGTAAGCGCCAGCCCGGTCGATTGGCCGGGTGCGGATCAGGTAGCTCTGGATCGTCGCATCGTCGAGTTCCTTAAAATGGACCGCCGAGGCCTCGACCCGGATGTCCGGGTCTTTCCCCGGCAGCGAAAGGGCGACGGCCGTGTAAACCGTTTGTGTGCGGCCAGAGAAAGCCCGCAAAAATTCGAACGCCTCTCCCAGGTCGCGCGGCTTGCCGATCAGCCGTCCGTCAAACCAGACCAGCGTGTCGGCCGTGAGGATGCAGGCATCGGGACGCAACGCGCGACAGGCGGCGTGTTTGGTCAAAGCGTTATGAACCACGGTGCCAACCGGATCGTTCGCGTCATGAATCTCCTCGGCGTCCGCGACGACCACCTCAAAATCAATGCCCAGCCCTCGTAGCAGCTTATGCCGCCGTGGCGACGCCGACCCGACAACCACGGGCACGCGAGTCTTTTGTCTGATCATATTCACACCACCCTCCCCTTACCATTCCCACACTTTCGAAAGTGTGGGAATCTGAGAACTGGCCTGACCGTCGCTCTCCGACAACATTTACGCTATCGCGATCATTTTTCCATTCCCACACTTTCGAAAGTGTGGGAATCGGAGAACCGGCCTGACGTCGCGTCCCCTCCCCCATCATCAAGCCTCAGTCACGACCACCGCCCCACCGCTGGGACGGATCAAACGCACATCACACGGTTTTCCGAAGGCTGCGGCATAAGCGTTGGCAAGAGCCGCACCCGCAGTCTCGGCATCTCGCGGATGGACGAGGACGACTACGCTGCCGCCGAACCCGCCGCCGGAGAGACGCGCGCCCAGCACGCCGGGGATCTTGCGCGCCGCCGCGACTAAGCAGTCCAGTTCGGGACAGGAGTTCTCAAAATTCACCCGCGAGCTCTCGTGCGATTCGAACATGAGCTGACCGAATCGGACGAGATCGCCCGCCGCCAGCGCGCCCGCCGCAGCCAACACCCGCTCGTTCTCGCCGATCGGATGCGCGGCGCGCCGCGCCACCACATCGTCCAGTCCGCCACGATGCGTCCGCCACTCCCCCATCGACACGTCACGCAGTGCCCGCACCGGATGCGGCAAGACCTTGGCAAAATGGTCGCGAGCCGCCTCACAGGCCGCCCGGCGACGATTGTACTCGCCGTCAACCAGCGCATGTTTGGCGTGAGTGTTGCACATCAGGAAGCAAGCATCCTCGCCCAGTGGGACGTTCTTCACTGCGAAGGTGCGGAAATCGGTCTCGACCAGCATCTCCTCCGCGCCGAAGAGAGAGGATATCTGATCAAGGAGTCCACATTTGACGCCTGCAAACCGGTGCTCAGCGGCCTGGCCGATCCTCGCCAGCTCAAGCCGGTCTACCGCAATGCCGTAGAGCCGGGCCAACGCCAAGCCGGAAGAGACCTCCAGGGCGGCGGACGATGACAGGCCCGCGCCCAGCGGGATGTTGCCGAGAAACAGGCCGTCAAACCCGCACGGGACAGGCGCTCGCTCGCGCAGTCCGGCGAGCACCCCCTTCACATAATTCGACCAGGTGTCGTCGGTTGACGGCTCGGCGCATGACGCGCCAAAGACGATTTCCTTCATCAGGTCGCCGGCTACCAGCCGGCACTCCCCTGCGTCACGGCGGGCAGCCGCGAAGAAAGTTCCAAAATTAATGGCTGCGGAACAAACATACCCTTCGTTGTAATCGGTGTGGTTGCCGATCACTTCGATTCGCCCCGGTGCGTAAGCCACCACTTCGGGGTCGCGGTTGAAATGCGCACGGTAGCGGCGCAACAGGTCGTCATAGATGGTTTGGTTTTGCATGGCGTTGGCCTGTGGGGGTTGCGGATTTCGAAACGGAAACATCGCGTCCGATTCGATGACTGATTACGAACCGGTCGGGGTGTACGCGCGGCAGGCCACGCCCGCCTCGGAAAAGAGCGCCCGTGTCTGCTCGTTGAAAGCGTAGTCCCCTCCGTAGATCACTTCACGAATACCCGCGTTGATGATCATCTTGGCGCAGGTCAGACAGGGGCTGATGGTCACATAGAGAATGGCATCCTTGGTGCGGACACCGTGATAGGCCGCCTGCGTGATCGCATTCTCCTCGGCATGTGAGCAGACGCATTCTGAGAGCGCCGAGCCCGATGGGACGTTCGATGCGCAACGGGCGCAACCGCCCTCGCAACAGTTGCGAATGCCGCGCGGAGTGCCGTTGTAGCCGGTGGAGATAATGCGGTGATCCGCGACGGCCACCGCACCAACCTTGCGGCGGCTACAGTTGCCACGGCTGGAGACCACGCGGGCGATGTCCATGAAATAGGTGTCCCAGTCGGGACGGGTGTCGGTAGGAGTTGTCATGCCGGACAGTTTAGCCTGTATAACGGTCGGACGGCAAGGGAAGTTCGCAAACGATAGGGATAGGCCCCGTCTGGTGGCGTCTCTGCGCAGGCACATTATTGGATGCGAGGCGGCAGGACACAAAAAAATAATTTCCTTTTTGGAGTGGGTTATGATAAAAACAAATTAATAACAGTTGTTTCGGGAAAAAAACCGTCGTTTAGGGAGTATCCGCTCATGAGCGCACCTTATCTGAAGGCCAACCTAATTTCCGAGCTCGCCACAGTCGCCGGCATCAGCAAGCGCAAGACCGATGTGATCCTGGGCCAGATAGTCCAAATCGCGTATCGCGAGGCGCGCACGGGATTTACTTTACCCGGCATCTGCAAACTCGATGTCGTCCACAGAAACGCGCGGCGCGCGCGCATCCCTCGCACGGGCGAGCAGATCATCATCGGCGCGCATGATTCGCTGCGGGTCCGGCTCCTGCGCAAAGCCAAGCACGCCGTGACCCCGATGCATCCCGGTTTGGTGCAGTACGTCCGAGCCGAAGCCATTTCGGGTGACGTGGCGGTTGAACCTCCACCGTCGGCCGACGCGGCGTTGCCGATCGCTCCGAACCTGCAGCCGAATAACAACGAGGGCATGGTTTCGTTCCGCTGCGCCGCGTGCGGACAGGAGATGGAAGCCCCGTTCGACATGGCTGGAACCGCCTCCGATTGTCCCGCCTGCAGCGGCATCATCGAGGTGCCCTTTATTTCGGAGCCGGGAACGATTTGGGGAGCGCCCCTGACCGATGTCGGCGAGTCGGATCCTTCGAGCACAGGTACGCCCCTGACCGAGGAGCAAGTGACGTCAAACCGTGAGGCCATGAAGAGCCGAACCATCCGCATTGAGCTGCCCGACGACATCTAGGCACGGCCGAATTTGCGGGCCAGTTCGCGGTACGTCGTGAGCATCATCGTCGGACGGCCACGCGGACAGGTGTACGGCATGCGGCATGCAGCGAGGTCGCGCACCAATTGCCCGGCCTCCTCGGCCGCCAGCGCGCCGTCGTTCTTAACCGCCGCCGCGCAGGCCGCCCGCACCAGCGCATCCTCGCGCCACCCCTCTGCGCCGCGCCGCGCGCCGAGCGTCTCGAGATCGTTGCAAATGTCCAGCAACAGGCTGCGGCAGGGCACGGCCGCAACCTCCGGAGGCAACGCGTCCACCAGAAATGTGTCGCCGCCAAACTCTGCCACTCCAAACCCCATTCGCTGCAAGACCGTCAGCCATCCGCGCAACCGCTCGGCATGCGCTGGCGGCAGGACCACTGTTTCGGGAAGCAGCAAGGTCTGCGTCAATGCCTCGCCGCGCCTGACCCGCGCCAGCAGCCGTTCGTAAAGCACCCGCTCGTGCGCGGCTCGCGGGTCCAGCACGACATACCCGGAATCGATCTCCAGCAGCAGATACAAGCCGCCCACCGGACCGATGACGCGGCACCAGGCCCATGGCGCCCCCGCGCCCCCGGCAAAGGCGTCGTCGAGGGGTTGCGGCGTCTCCGCCGCCGGCACGGCGTCGATGACCGGAGGGGGCGCTTGCGGACACGGCAAGATCTTCCCCGGATAATCGAACGGCAGCGGAACGCCCCCAGGCGGCCGCAGCGGCGGCAACGGCAGATCGCGCGCCGGCTGGCCCGGCGGCGGAGCAGCCGTCGGCATGACCGGCAGCGCCGCATCCACGCCGCCCCCGCCCTCCGGCGGATGCCAGGCCCCGCCAGCGGATGACGCGGCCGCCCCCGTTGCAACCGCCAGACGCCGCGTCCGCCCCAACGCCGCACAGATCCCCTCGATAATCGCTTCGCGCACATCGGCTGGCCGCCGGAACCGAACCTCGCGCTTGGTCGGGTGGACGTTGACATCCACCAGCTCGGGGTTCATCGCCAGGAACAGGAACACCACGGGCTTCCGCTCGCCGTCCAGCGGCGGATAGGCCTCGCGCAACGCGTAAGCGATCACCGGCGCGGTCGCAGGACGGCCATTGATGAAGACGTACTGGTCGCTCCGATCCGAACGGGTCAACGCTGGCAAGCCCACAAATCCGGTCACGGACACACCCGCCAGTTCGCGCGAAACCGGCCGCAGTCCCGTCAGAAATTCCGCGCCAAACAGCTCGCGAATCCGATCCTCCAGCGTCGACTCCGGCGCCAGCCGCGCCACATCCCGTCCGTCCGACTGGAGCGCCATCCCGATCTCCGGATGGGCGAGCGCGTGTAGCGTAAACACCGTGCGGATGTGCGCCTGTTCGGTTTGATACGCCCGCAAAAACTTTCGCCGCGCCGGGACGTTGAAAAACAAATCCCTGACCTCGATGGTTGTGCCCTGGGGAAATCCGGCCGCCTTGACGTCTTGCAACCGGCCGCCAATCACCGTCAGCTCAGTCCCCTCCCCCTCCCCTGCGGCGCAGGTTTTGAGGGTGAAGCGCGAAACCGATGCAATCGCCGGAATGGCCTCGCCGCGAAACCCGAGCGTGCTGATCCGCTCGATGTCGTCCACATCCCGGATCTTGCTCGTCGCCTGCCGCTCGATGCTCATCAGCGCGTCGTCACGACCCATGCCGCTCCCGTCGTCGCGCACCTCGATCAGCTTGCGACCGCCTGCCGCGACATGCACCTCGATTCGGCGCGCGCCCGCGTCAATGGCATTCTCGACAAGCTCCTTCACCACCGATGCCGGACGCTCCACCACCTCGCCCGCCGCGATCTTGTTCGCCACCTGCTCCGGCAGCATCCGTATGTGTCTGTGGGTGTCCAACATGGTCCGTGTCCGTCTGTGCTTCCATCCGCCCGATTCGCGCGCTCCTTTGACTTGGAGCAAAGTACCCTTCCCTGACTGGATTGTCAACCGTGAACTCCCGGCGACAGCAATTCTAATGATGAGGTGATTGAGTTATCGGGGTCGGGGTCGGTATCGGAATCGGGGTCGAATTTCCGTTGGTTATATCGATACCGATACCGACCCCGACGCCGATGGTCCCATCTCCATACCCCCTCTGGGGTGTTTGCAAGAGAGAAGTCAGAATACAGAATACAGGAGTCAGAATAACAGAACACGTTGCCCGTGAGAGGGTTCCAATTCTGAATTCTGAATTCTGGCTTCTGAATACGGCGCTTGCAGAACCGACGAAGGATGTTTTGCAAGCGCCTCTAGCGTTTAACGCCAGCAAATATGGGGCGGCGAAGCCGTACCCAGCATTTGCTGTTAGCGTCTTCCGTTGTCATTCTTCCCCGCAATTAGGGACGCCTGTCGATCCAGCTCCGCACGCTCCGGTGTGGGAAGATGACTGTCCCCAAATCTCACTTTGCCGCCATCGACAATGACATGCCTCCCGGAGACAATGTCACTTTCCTCGTGTTGCGGCAAAACGATCAAGTGTGCGTGAGGCACGCCGAAACCATGCACAATGAGACCAACACGCTTCGGGCCGAAATGCTTTCGCAGGGACTTCGAGAACCGTTGCGCAAGTTTGATGATGTGACACGCCAAGTCATCTGGCACATCGCAGAACTCGTCAATATGCCTTTTCGGGATGATCAGAAACTCTCCGGGACGGGTCGGGTGGAGGGTCATGAAGGCCATCACTTGGTCGTCCTGATAGATCACGCTCGCCGGAGCCTCTCCGGCCACGATCTTGCAGAATATGCAGTTGCTATCCATGTTAATTTTCTTTCCGCCAAACCTCTGAAAGAGGATCCCGATTAGCGGTTCAGAGAACCCGCTTTCACACCGGCTAAGAATCAAAAACTGTGTTAACAGTTAATGATTTATTACCGTACCATGATCTTTGCTATGGATCAAACCAAATTGATCGTAATCGGTTAGCGACAGGGGGTGTGGCCGTTGAGAGAGCGAGATCATGCGGATTATCGTGAGGATTTGATCGTGGCCATTGCGCATGATTACGCCCTGAAAGGCGCTTAAGAGGGGTGGCGGTTAAGGGTATCCGCTTAAGAGTGGCGGTTAAGTGTCCGCTTAAGAGTGGCGGTTAAGTGTCCGCTTAAGACAAGCGGTTAAGGGTGTGCGTGGC
>JBIJDW010000418.1:0-2830 GCA_044343885.1 Kiritimatiellia bacterium | reverse complement strand
ATCTGCGCGAAGGATGGCAACGCTACCGAGTTGCGAATCGAACAAGACAGAGTTGACCGTATGATCGAGTACATCAAGACGCTTGAAGCGCAACAGGGCACCGGCACCTGGCAACAGAAGACACAGGATGGACGGTAACGGTCCGGTTCACACCGTCCAATGATGAATTCGCCACGGGAACGTATACGAAAGGCGCAATGCTACGCGCGGCTGCCGATCTTGCGGCATTGTTGGAGGAAGTAGTCGCGGGTCCAGAGTTCCAACGAAGGCAGTTCGCGCGGTTTCACGAAGCGTTGCACGTCTTGGCGCGCCTGTTTCCAGTCTAGCGCTTTGATCGCGGTGCTGAGCGCTTCCACGCACCAGGCGTCGTCTGTGGCTGTCATAAAGTGACAGTTGGTGGCAACACTAAATATCATTTGCAGCATCTTGCACGTGAGGGGTTGGGTCCAGAAAAGAATTCTTCAACATGACACCGAACCTTTTCAGGTTAATTGTGAGCATAGGGGTGGAAGGAAGAGTGTGTTCTGGTATACTGGTCATGACATGCCGATCAAATCCGACAGGGAGCTTATCGAGAGCTACGCGATGGAGCGCAACGACGCTGCCTTTGCGGAGTTGGTTGCGCACTACAGTCCGATGGTCTATCGGGCCTGTCTTCGGGTGCTGGGCAATGCCAGTGACGCCGAGGATGCGACGCAAGCGGCGTTTCTGGTTCTGGCCCGAAAGGCCGGAAGCCTCCGACAGGAGGGCCGCTTGAACGGTTGGCTCCATCGGGTGGCGCGCCAGGTGGCGTTGCAGGCGCTGCGGGTTCGCGCGGACCGCGAGCGGCGGCAGGAACACGTCGCCGTGTCGCAAGAAAGCATGACCGTGGATACGCCGGAGGTCGATAGGGAGGTCGTGTTCCAAGCCGTCGACGCGGAACTGGATGGCTTGTCAGCGATTCTGCGCGAAGCGATCATACTGCGCTACCTGCGCGGATTCAGCGAGCAGGCGGCCGCATCGGCGGCCGGGTGTCCGTTGGGCACGATGAAGCGTCGCGCCAGTGACGGCATTGCCAAGCTGCGGCAACGTCTGGCCAAACGCGGCGTCGCGCTCGGCGGCGTGGCGCTCGTCGGTCTGCTCACCTCCGAAGCCTCGGCAGCCGTACCAGAAACACTCCTTCCTTCCATCCTGGCGACCGTGAAAACTGCCGCGGCGACAACCGCCACGGCCACGGGCGCCACAACAACAGCAGGAATGCTGGCGAAGGGAGCAATGAAGGCCATGTTCATAGCAAAAGTCAAGATGGTGGCGGCGGTGGTAGCAGTGAGTGTCGGGGTGCTTGGAGGTGGGGGCGTGGCGGCAGTGCATGCGGTGGCGCAACAGGTTGCGCCGCAAGGAAAGGCAATGGCCGAGAAGATTTCGGCGCTGGATGTCCAGGCTCCAAGTTCCACCGGCGAGGTGAGGTCGAAGGAATACTACGGCACGATCAACTTCGCCAAGATGGACAATGCGGAAATTTTCCGGCTGATGAAGATCATGGTTGCCTCGCTCAAGGACATTCCGATGGCGAAGAGCGCCTACGGCAACATCAAGCAGGAGCAGTGGACCGACAAGGACCGCGATGGATTCATCGAGTGGGCCAAAAGGGTTGATGAGGAGATGACCGGCAACGCATGCAACAACATGAGGGACCCCGATTATGGCCGTTTCGCGCTGCTTCGGTTTTATCATGGTTCCGGGATCGCCGTAGATCGCATTAAGAAAGGGCTGAATGTCTCCGAAGAGGTGATCAAGATGCCGCTCTATGCGGACAGTGCCCAGTGGCTGCGGGCTGAGCTATTTGAGATGGACGGAAAATTCGCGGAGGCGATCGAGTGCTACAAGATCTCATCCAACGAGCCTGAGAAATACTTCCGGATCGCCGAGAATCTGCTGCGGCTGAAGCAGAAGGACCAGGCGTTGGCGGAATTGCGCGGGGTCGAGAAGTTCTTTGAAGAGTCGGCGCCACGGGCGGCGCTGCGAATCGCATACATCTATCAAGGCGCACAAGAGAAGGCCAATTTCATTGGTGCTTTGCGGGATATCATGAAGAAGTATCCGTCGTACCCCGAATCCAACACGGCGCATATCGAATTGGAGCGGATGGAATAGGTTCAGTGCCATCGAGGCGCAGGTGAAGCCGTGAGCGTTGTGGAGATGTCGACGCCTCACGCAAACGCGGTCAGGAAGCGGGCGGCGGGGATGACCCGGATGCCGGTGGCTTTGTCCACATAGTCATCGGTTCCGGTGAGGCTGACCATGTAGCGATGGATCTTGATTCCCAGCCGCTCGCCGAAGTAGTTCAGATGGCCGAAGTGATAGTTGCCGCCCAGCTTGCACTCCACGAGCAGCCAGGGCTGTTTCTCCCAGACGATCAGGAAGTCGACTTCCCTCTTTTCGAGGTCCCGAACAAATTTAAATGCAGGGAATGGAATCTGACTGCAGGCATATTGTGGAAACAGGAGTGTTCTGGTACGCTGACACGATATGCAAACCCTGACAGATGCGGAATTGATGGAGGCCTACTCGTCCCGGCAGGACGAAGGTGCCTTTGGAGAACTGATGAGACGGCACGGCGCCATGGTGTACCGGGCCTGTCATCGGTTGCTGAAGGATGCTCACGAAGCCGAGGATGCTTCGCAGGCGGTCTTCGTGGTTTTGGCACGGAAAGCGGGTGGACTGCGAAAAGGCGATCTGGCCGCATGGCTGTATCGCGTGGCGCATCTCGTGGCGGCGGAAACCGTGAGGAAACGCATGCATCGGGCAAAACGGGAAGAATCGTACGCCGTGGACGAAGCCATCCAAACAG
>JBIJDW010000005.1:0-25712 GCA_044343885.1 Kiritimatiellia bacterium | reverse complement strand
TGTCCCACACCTGGATTGCCATTCTGGATTTCGGTTCGCAGTACACCCAGCTCATCGCCCGCCGTGTTCGCGAACAGCACGTCTATTCCGAGATCATCCGGTTTGACACGACCGCAGAGGCGCTGCGTGCCCGCAAGCCAGCTGGCATCATCCTCTCAGGCGGACCCAACAGCGTCTTTGAGGCGGGTGCCCCGCAGTGCGATCCCGCCCTCTTTGAGTTGGGCATCCCGGTGCTGGGCATTTGCTATGGCATGCAGCTCACGGCCCGAACGCTCGGGGGCACTGTCACGCCGGGCGATCATCGGGAATATGGCCACACCCGCATCGCCGTGATGCCCGGCAACCGTCTCTTTGCCGGACTGCCCGAGGAAATTGACGTCTGGATGAGCCACGGCGATCAAGTGACGGCCATGCCCTCCGGATTCCACCCCTCCGCACGTTCCCTCGCGTGCCCTGTGGCCGCCATGTGTCACAAGGAGCGCAACCTGTTCGCACTGCAGTTCCATCCCGAGGTGGTTCATACCCAGAATGGCCAGCAGATCATCCATAATTTTCTCTTCCCGATCTGTGGCTGCAGCGGCGACTGGAAACTGGCCTCGTGGGTCGATGAGTCCGTGGCGGCGCTCAAACGGCAGATCGGCGATGAGGAGGTGGTGCTCGGACTCAGCGGCGGCGTCGATTCGTCGGTCGTGGCGGTGCTTCTGTATCGGGCGATCGGCGATCGGCTGCACTGCATCTTTGTGGATAACGGGCTGCTCCGTGCCGGCGAGGATCGGCAGGTCGAAACGATGTTCCGCGCCAAGCTCGGCATGGATCTGCATGTCATTGACGCCAAACAGCGTTTTTACGATGCGTTGAAGGGGGTCACGGATCCGGAGCGCAAGCGCAAGATCATCGGCCACGAGTTTATCGCCGTCTTTTCGGAACAGGCCCGCCGCTTCAAGAATTGCAAGTTTCTTGGACAGGGAACGATCTACCCCGACGTCATCGAGAGCCAAAGCCCGCTCAAGGGGCCCAGTCATACCATCAAGAGCCATCACAACGTCGGCGGACTGCCTGCGGATCTGAAATTCGAGCTTGTCGAACCCCTGCGCGAGTTGTTCAAAGACGAGGTGCGAGCCGTCGGTCGCGTGCTGGGCATGGATGCCGAGTTGCTCGACCGCCAGCCGTTCCCTGGCCCCGGACTGGGCGTGCGGATCCTCGGCGAGGTCAACGCCGAGAATGTTCGCCTTCTCCAGCAGGCTGACCTGCGGGTGCAGGAGGAGATGTGCAAGCTCCCGACCTACAAACAGATCTGGCAGTCATTCGCGGTCCTCCTCCCGGTGCGCTCGGTGGGTGTGATGGGGGATCAACGGACCTACGAGAATGTCTGCGCGTTGCGGGTGGTCGACAGCATCGACGCCATGACGGCTGACTGGACACGCGTTCCTTACGACACCCTCGCTCGCATCTCAAACCGCATCATCAATGAGGTGCGAGGCATCAACCGGGTCGTCTTCGACATCAGCTCCAAGCCCCCCGCCACGATCGAATGGGAGTAAAGGCGCTTGCAAAACCTCCTTCGTCGGTTCTGCAAGCGCAGTATTCAGAAGCCAGAATTCAGTATTCAGAAATGGAACCTTCTCAGGCAACGTGTTCTATTGAGGCGCTTGCAAAACCTCCTTCGTCGGTTTTGCAAGCGCCGTATTCAGAAGCCAGAATTCAGTATTCAGAATTGTAACCCTTTCACGGGCAACGTGTTCTATTCTTCTGACTCCTGTCTTCTGTATTCTGACTTCTCTCTTGCAAAACACCCCAGAGGGGTTTTGCAAGAGCCTCTATTATTCTGACTCCTGAATTCTGTATTCTGACTTCTCTCTTGCAAACGCCCCAGAGGGGTTTTGCAAGAGTCTCGGTCACCGTATCTTTTCCAGCATGTCCTTGGCCGCATAGTAGTCGGGGTTCGCATACAGGATGTTACGGAGTTCCTGTTTGGCCTGCGTGCTGCGGTTGAGGGCGAGAAGAATGCGCACCCGCCACATGCGATTGTCCAGGGTGGGTTGGAAGGTGAGGAGTTCCTCCACCAGTTGCAGGGAAGCCGCGATGTCTTCTGCCTGAGCCGCCGCGTTCGCGACGCCCTGCAATACGCGCGGGAGCAGCTCTAGGGCTGTGGCATTGGCGGGGTTGATCTTTCGCGCGTGGCGCAGATGCTCGAGCGCGTGGATCCAGTCGCCGGCGGCGAGGCAACTGCGCCCGAGCCAGGCCACGATGGCGTCATCATCGGGATCGCATTCGGCGGCGCGAGAGAGGTCGGCAATGACGGATGGCAGAAGATTGGTGTCGGCAGAATTCAGGGTTGCACGCCACAGCAGAAACCGGGAGGTCTGCGGGGAGCGGGCGATGCAGGCGTTGATGCGTTCATGAACCCGTTCCGCCTGATTGGACCCGGCCAGCAGAGGATGGAGCCGGGCTGCGGCCACCGCCAGATCCGCATCGACCGCAGGACGGGGGGCTTTGTTGTCCTGCGTGGCAAGTCCGATGCGTGGACGGGCGCGCTCAGCCGGCCTTTTCCGGCTGGATCGTCCGGTCTGACCCCACGTCGAGAGCGTCTGCCAGACGGCGTTCGACGCCGAGGTGTCGACAGGCGTGCGGCTGGCCATCGTGTCCCGAAGCCGTTCGAAACGGATGGAGAGGCGCAGGACGCTGTCGGGAAGGTTATCGGCGAGATTCTTCTGCTCCAGCGGATCGTCAGACAGGTCGTAGATCTCCGGAGGATTGTTGTCGATGTAAACCCAGTTTCCAGCCTGATAGGCGGCCAGGGTGCGCCAACGGAAGAGCGAGAAGGGGTGTTCGGTTTCAGAATAAACGGCGGTGTCGGCGCCTGCGACATAGCCGAGCAGGAAGGGCGCGAGCGAGTCGATGCGCGAGGGTTGGAAGGTTTTGCCGAGCTGGTCCGGTATGGAAATGGGGGTGGGCACGATGACTTGGCGACGGGATGACCAGTTAGCCGCCTGTGTCTGGCTCGGGGGCACGCCGGCGAGATCCAGGAGGGTGGGGGCCGCCTGTACGAGACTGGCGCTGTAGGGAATTCGCGTGCCGGCGCCGCGGCGGTTGGGCAGTCGCAGCAGGCCGGGAATGCGGCGGGTGGGTGCCCGGAGCAGGAGGCCGTGGCCATATTCGCCGTTTTCTCCGAGCGCCTCGCCCGAAGAGGCGGTGACCCATACTACCGTCTTCGCCGCGTCGGGAGAGGCGTTCAGGGCGTCGAGCACGGAGCCGATGGCGGCGTCGACCGCGGTCACGGCCTTCAGATAAGCGTTGGTATCGGCGGCGTCGAGCGGCATCCCCGAGCCGTCAAGCCGCGGCAGGGTCGTTCCGGAAAACTGAACCCACGCAAACCAGGGCGCTTCAGGTTTGCGAATCGTGAACCACGAGCGGAAACGGCCCGCTACCGCGAGGTCGGTGTGCTCGGGAAAGGACGGGGGAAGCGGGGCGGCTGGCGGCGATGCCCCATTCGGAGTGAGCGCGAGCGGTGCCTGAAACAGGATGGCGTGTTCCGCCCCGGGGACCGGCGCATGATAGACCGCGAAGCCGCGATCCAGTCCGTGAATCGGCGCGAGACGCGGGGAGCTGATGAAGGCCGCCGTTTGAAAGCCAACGGCGGCAAACGATTCGGCGATCGTGGCGATGGTTGGCGGCAGGCCGCCGAAAGCGTCGATCCGCAGGCCGTTTTCGGGCGGGTTGAGGCCCGTGAGGAGCGAGGCATGCGCGGGGAGGGTCAGCGGGGATGGCGTCGACAGCTTGTCAAAGCGAAAACTCTCGCGCGCCAGACCATCGAGCGCAGGCGTGGACGCCTTTCCACCATAACAGCCCGGCATGTCGGCGCGTAGGCCGTCAACTGTAATCAGCAAGATGTTGGAATACTGCGGCTTGGAACAGCCCGTGAGAAGCGCGAGGATGGCTAGGGATATGCTGCGGAAGGGCTTGAGATTCATGCGGCGGGGGCTCTTTTCTTGGTTTCGATATGTTCGATAATGTCGACAATATCGATATTCTCGACGTCGGTTACGGACACGGGTCACTCCAGAATCTTTAGCAACCGCACCGTGATCTTGTGCGGAGGCGCTGCTTCCCGATAGACTTGGGCGATGGCGATGGCGGACGAGAGAACCGTGCCGTCCTTGAGCTTATCCGATCCAAAACGGGTGGTGAAGGCGTCGGCTCGAAGGATGATCGTGAACATCTGCTGCTTGACGGTGAGCAGGCCGGCGATGTTGCGGATCACCGCCTCGCGTTCGAATTCGCCGACGTTTGGATAACTCCCGAATGGAGGAGCACCAATCAATAAGAGGTAATCCTTGAGTAACTCCGCAGACGTGCTGCCAGCGGAGTAGACGTTGGCCAGAGCAGAGAGGCCTCGGACCGGGCCGTTCGCGCGAAGGCCGTTGTAGAGGTTGGTGGCCAGCGGCGCAGGCAAGGCAGGGGTGGTGACCGTGAGGGTGAGCGGTCGGGCGGCATCTGTCCCGGCCGAGTTCCAACTGGCCAAATAGGCTTTTTCCGAACGCAACGGCATCCCGAGGTAGAGGAGAGCCAAAACATCCACGGGCGCGTTCTTGAGATTGACCTTGCCGACGGGCACGACACTCGGATCGCGCATCTCGAAAGAGTCGAGCACCCGGTGGTAGTCATTAGACGTCGCATCGTAGGGGAAGTGATCGTAAAGCCGAACCGTCTCCCACGGACCGCAGAGCAGGTATCCCAGCTCGCCCGCCGTCTTCAACGGTGCATTGGCGACGTGCATCTTGAGCTGCGCAGTCCGATCGTCATATTGTATCCCGCTCCCGGCGATATCGTAGCACCCATCCATCTGGTTCGAACTGAGGCCAGCCGCTTTGGCAAGCGTCGCGTTGGTCAAGAGCGACACATAAAGCGGCGTGGTGGCCACATAAGGAGGCGTGGTGGCGGTGGCGCGCTCGTAACGCTTGGAGGAAAGAAGATTTGTCACACCGGTAATTAAGTCAAGGCGCCCGATAAAAGAGGAAGGAACAGGAGGCGTGTTATTGGTGGAATAGGAACGCCATTGCCAAGCGCCGGGGGCGGCGCTATAAGCGAAACGAGGATCAACGCACTCAGCCCAGAACGTGACGGTTTTGCCACTGGCCCAGATGGTGGGTGAGGAACTGGTTAGCGCTCCGTCAATCGACACTCGAAAACGCGCCCACGTGTTGGCAGCAGGGACATAGGTAGACGCTGGCAAGCTAGACAACTGGGGGGGGAAAGCTTTGTCAGCCGGGAAATACGTGCAGCGCGTACCGGGTTGGTTGTACACCTCCGTGCAGACGTAAATATCAAACTGAGGCAAAGGTATCGTTGGGCTGTTGGTTGTGAAGCTGACCGTATAAGGGGAAAAAAACAGGGCTTGCTCTGCTCCTATAATAGGTGCGCTGGTCAGTGACGCAGTGGCGGATTTGCAGATATTGTTGCTGGCTGAACCGCTGGGAGATACCATGGCAGCCAGTGACCCCGCAGGGGCTTGGTTGATAAAACACAGGGCGCCTCTGAAGGATAAGGGAAAGTCATTTGCCGTGGAATCGGTGACCGGCCATCCCGCGAAGTTGATGATGGGCTTATAGGTGATGGTATGCATGGTATTAGTGCCAACGGGCACACTGGTATAGGTCATGGCTACGCCAAAACAGGTCAGCATCGGCAGTTTCTCGGTGATGGGGCGGTTGAATTGCGGGAGGACCCCGGGGAGAGAGCTCATGACCGAATCGCTGTCCAGATAATCGGCGAGCGCGGCGCAGAGAATATTGGGGCGTGAGAATGTCGGCCCCGCCACCACGAGCGGCGGTGTTGAGGTGCAACCGGAATCGGTAAAGGCCTGTATGATGGCCGTCCGAACTGCAGTGTCGGCAAGCTGAGTCGTCGTCAGGCCGAAGAGGTTGAAATTGGTCACGCCTGCGACGGCATTGGTGCTGTAGCGTGAGAAGACTTCGAAGTTGGCGAGGTTGGAATAATTGATGCCGCTGTTGAGCGAGGCGAGTTCGGAGACCGTTTCGTAACGGCCAGCATTATCGCGATCCTCTCTGAACGTAGTTTCATTGATCAGGTCCTTGCGGCTGAGGATCGCGGGATCGAGACGAATTTCCCCCGGCGAGGTGCCGAGCCAGCGGTTGCTTGTAGAGGTAAACACCAAGTTTGCGTCGAGAAGGCCGGAGGTGTCAATGACGGCGTAGGCGTACCGGCCGATGACGGAGTTGCTGTAGGTGATGGGGATCCATTCGGGGGGCGCGTAAATGTTTTCAGTCAGCCGCCGGTGATACAGGACTGGGATGTAGGTCATCACGTCTTTGGTGAGGAGGCGCGCCGGGACCGGGTCACTTCCCGTGTAACGGGAGAAGAATATGTTCTCCGGGTACGGGTTGGTGTCACTTCCGCTGATGAACGTTCGATTCGTCCACGCGGGGCAGAGATCATCCCCGATGTCGGCGTTCATGTCCTCGATCGCCCGCGCCAGACCGGCGTGGAGCATCTGGCGGGCCGACGACGTGTGGCGGTAGTTGGTGGCGGCGTTACGTTCGGTGCGCATGAGCACCGCGAAGCTGACCGCAGAGATCAGCAGCAAACCCAGAAGGCCGAGCACGATGATGAGGGCGACGCCGCGACGGCCGCATGGCGGCGGGTGATCGGTCGCGGTGTTAGGTGTGTTTGCTGTTGTTATCATAGGAACGGACCTCTTAATAAGAATTCAGGATTCAGGATTCAGGATTCAGGATTCAGAATTCCGAATGGCCTGCGCATACGCTTCCAGCAGCTTGCTGACTTCCACCAACACTGTTCGAAGGTCGGAGACATCGCCGTAGTCGAGGTCTCGGACCAGAATCAGGTAGTAGCGCGATTCTTCAGTGGAACCTTGTGCAATGTTAAGAAAGCGGAGTTTGTCTGCTTTTCCCCGTTTCCTGAATCCCTCGGCGATGTTCGCTGCGATGGAGACAGCGGCACGGCGAAACTGAGATGACAAACCATAGGTCTCCGACTGCGGGAATGTTCGTGACAAACGATAGACAGAAAGCACGAATTGGTGGGCCTTCTGCCAAACCACCAAATCTTCGAATGTCTTCGCTGGGTCTCGCATTCTGATTCCTTAATTCTGAATTCTGACTCCTGAATTCTGACTTCTGTCTACCGACTCTCCCCATCACCGGTCCTTATTGGGGAACCAGACGCTGAGGGTCTGTGCGAGCTGGTTGGTGTCGCCGGTAGGTGCGCCAAATTTCATTTGATACGGCTGATCCCACGGATCGAGGTAATAGACGATGCCCCCGTGGAGGTTTTTGCTTTTTTCCTTCTCAATCGTGGTGAAGGTTTTGTTCAGGAGAACCAGTCCGAGGATGTTGTTCGTAGTGATCAGCGGCTTAAGCATTTCCTCGGTGACGGGCAAGTACGTGCTACTCGGTCCGCCCGGCCAATCGCCGTAGGCGTTGTAATACGTGATGTAGGCTGTGATCATTTCGCGAAGCTGCGTTTCGCTCTTGGTCCGGCGCGCGTGGTTGCGGGCCTGAATGAGCGACGAAGCGAGGACCACCATGAGAATGCCGATGAGCGCAATCACCACGAGCATTTCCATGAGAGTAAAACCGCCGCGTCTGTGCCGCTGCGGCCGCTTGCTGCGGTTTGGCATTTCCAGTTTCATTTCAAAACCATTGCTCTCTTCTTCGTGCACTTCGTGTCCTTCGTGGTGAATCCCATCGCCGGATTCCGAGTTCATGGCCTCGGTCACAACTTGCCTCCGACCAGGATGTCGTCGCCGCCGCCCGAATCGTTGGTCTTGTTCTTGCCGAAGCTGCGTCCGCTGATCGTGTAGAGCTTGCTGGCCCGTGGGGATTCGGCCCGGATGTCCACCCGCAGCGGTAGACCGGCGGGGTCCGACGGTCGGGGTATGGATGTGAACGTGAGATCCGTGAGCGGCATGCCGCTGTTGATGAACGAATTTGTGGCTGTTCCCCAAGTGCCGTCAGGCTTCAGGGGCTCCATTGCCCGATCCAGCACCCCGGCCGCGAACGTGTAGGTGATCAGACAGGGATGGCGCCCGGATAGCCGTGGGTTTCGGTGATTGTAGAGGTGCTGAAAGGCGACGAAGGAGAGGGTCGGGGACCCGGAGGCGGAGGGATTTGATTTTGAATAATCCCGCGCGTCAACGGCGTTGAGCAGATCGCGTTCGACGCTGCCGAGCGCCGCACGGATCGCGCTTTCGGACTTGGCCTGCGTGGAACCCGACGCCCACGCGCCGCTGGCCTGCTGGAAGACCATTGAGATCATGATGACGATGACGAGCAGCAACGTGACCGCGATGAGGACCTCGACGAGGGAGAAGCCGCTGCGGTTCAGGCGTGACGGAATTGGGGCGGACGATGTTTCGCCCGTTCCCCGCATCCTGACGTGTGGCCTAGGAGGCGCTTGCAAAACCTCCTGCGTCGGTTCGGCAAACGCAGTATTCAGAAGCCAGTATTCAGTATTCAGAATTGGAACCCTCTCGCGGGAAACGTGTTCTATTATTCTGACTTCTCTCTTGCAAACACCCCATAGGGAGTTTTGAAAGAGCCTCCTATGACGTGTGGCCTGTTGCATATTGCTCAAACTCCGTTCCATCCGATTCCGCTACGGCACCCAGATCTTGCCCTTTTGCCTGCGGCGCGGCGGGACGCTTTGAACCCTTGAACCTTTGAACCCTTGAACCTTTGAACCCTTGAACCCTTGAACCTTTGAACCTTGCCCCCTTCTCACTCCCCCTCGTACCTGAACTCGGTGTAATAGACCGGGTTATTGGTGAGGTTGGAGAACCTGTTCTCGGAGACGCGGATTGCGGCGTAGCGGATGATATTGGAGTACCCGGCCACAAAACCGATGTCCAGTTTATAGCGGATGATGTTGCCTGGAATGTCGTTTGCATTGAGGATAGTCTGAACCGAGCCGGCTGTGAGGTCCTGGTAGATTCCTCCTATCGAGTAGACTTCTTTGGTAAATTCCACCGTATTGGTGTTCAACCAGACCGTTGGGGTGGTGATTTCACCGGCGTTGGCATGGATGGCATTGAGGACGCCGTTGGCGAAGATCGACTGGGAGGTGTCGGCCGTAGCCAGGCCGCTTTCGCGGAGGCCGACTGGGAAGAGTCCGAGCAGGGCGACGAGACCGACGCCGACGACCAGGAGCGCCAGCGTGACTTCGATGAGGGAGAAGCCGCTGCGCCGGTGGCGCGAGGAGCGCGCGCAACCCATGGGTGGCGCAAGCGGAGGGTTCAGGGTTCGGGGTTCAGGGAAAGCGTCCCCGCCCTGCGTCCCGATTGCTGGCGCCGCCAGAAAATGTGTGTTCGTCGCTTTCAAAGCCTTATTTCCTTCTTCGTGTCCTTCGTGGTGAATCCCATCGCCGGAATCCGGTTCATTATCAGTGGCCGGCCGGGGTGGGGGCACCCCGGCTCCAGAGTTGCCGCTTCATCGTCCTCACCGCACCGAGCTGGTGTCGCGCACTTCTCCTGAAGCTTTGATTTCAAACGTAATTTGATTGGAGCTCCGGATCTTCTCCGCGACGACGATCGTTTTGGCGTCGGCGCATGAGCCATCGGGGTTGAAACGGACTTCCTGGGGAAAAGGGACCGAGTTTGTAAAGTTATAGCCCCGCGGGAGGACCTGTTTGGAATGGAGAGCAAAGCCGTAGCGATCACCGACGGCGAAGAAGCTGCTCCCGGCGCCGGAAAACTTATAGGCGGTGGCATTATAGTCGGTGCCGGTAAAGGGGTCGGTAATGTCGAGGATCCATGTCGAGATCGTGACCGTTTGAGAGATCGTGGCGAGGGTGCTCGGGGCATCGAGGTTGTAGATCTCGCTTGGCTCTGCCGACACCGCGCCGGAAAGGTCGGTGTATGCGTCGGAGGAGTTATCCGTTCCCACATGCGAGATCCGGCCGACGGCGCGGACGACGATGTATTCTGAGGCATTGAGGATCACCAGGCTGGTCGCCTTGCCGTCGATCACGGCGCGCTGCTTGGTGAGGACCAGCGTGTTGTACAGGGTGTCATGCGAGGCGGAGTAGGCAGCCGCACGGGTGATGCCGAAATAGCTGCTGACGGCGATCGTGGAGATGAGGCCCATGATGGTGATGACCACCAGGAGTTCCATCAGGGTGAAGCCGGCGCGCGACGGGCGGCATGCCGCAGCCTGCGGCGCGGCAGGAGCGGCGGCGCATCCGGCAACCCGGTTCTTCGTTTTCCGTTTCACGTTAGACATCCTCGTGTCCATTGAACCCTTGAACCCTTGAACCCTTGAACCCTTGAACCCTTGAACCCTTGAACCCTTGAACCCTTGAACCCTTGAACCCTTGAACCCTTGAACCTTATGAACCCTTGAACCTTATGAACCCTTGAACCCTATCTTCATTGCACCTTCACCGTTTCCGCATCCACGTCTATAGTGACCGTGAAATACTGCCTGTTGTTGCCGCCATCGCGGTAGACGAAAGGACAATCATCAGCGGCCGCGGCCGCCAGGGAGATCACCTTACCGGCTTTTTCAACCAAGATGGTGCTTTCGTCCAGAAACTGGATCTTTTTGTCATTGTAGGTTTCATTATCGCGCCTGAGCATGGAGAAACAGAGATGATTCTGATTGGTTGCAAAGGTGTAACTATAGACACCATTCACGTAGGTCGTGTCGGGTATTGGCCAGGTCTTGTATTCATGGCGGTAGCGGTAGACGGCGGTTGCGAGGACATTGCGGGTCATCTCCGCCCGTTTGTTGCGGGCGATGCTAAAGATTTTTTGCGAGGCGGTGACGGCGATTGCGAGGAGCATAGCGATCAGGAAGAGGACCGCGAGCATCTCGATCAGGGTAAAGCCGCGCCGCGAAGGCCGGGTGTGATCGGGGGTCGGTCTGGATGTGTCGGTCAGTCCCATGAAAGTGCCTTTAAGAAGCGTGTTAGTGTACGATGATGTCATCCCGTGTGCCGAGAATCTTATCCTTGCCGGGAGAAGCGACGAGGACAGCGCCTTTGATGGTCAGGATCGGCTCGTCTTTGAAAGACGGATGGATATCCCGCCATGGATTCGGATCGAGGATGATCTGACCATCGTAGTCTGTGTCCAACCAGATGGAATAGAGGCTGCCCCAACTGTCCTTGAGGCCCGACGTTTTTTCTTCCAGTTTCAATTCAAAGGTTGAGACGAGATTGGTGATTAGAGAGGACAGCGGGGTGGTTTCCGCCGTCGAGGGGATCGAAGCCGGCCATTCGTATTTTGTCTGCTGATAAAGCGTCCACGAGTCGACGATCTGTTTGGCGGTGTCGCGGGTGAGGGCGCTGCGCGCATTATCCTTCGCCTTGCCAAAGGTAAAGGCGCCCACACCGATGAGGATGCCAATAATCAAGATCACGGTGATCATCTCGATCAGGGTGAAGCCCGCAGACCGGCGCCCCGTGGTGCGTGCGAGGGCTTGCAACAGGAGCCCTCGTCCTTCACGTTGGAATGGTTGTGTAAACATGGCGTAGGGAAAATCAATCATTCATATTCGGATTGTCAGACCAGAGCTTGTACGACTGGTGGGGCGGGACAGACTGGTATCTCAAGGGCGCGCCCCAGGCGTCTTTGATGGTTAAGCCCTGATTGATCCATGCGCGCCCGAGGAGAGCGTTTGAGTGCGTCATCGCGGGCGCAGGCTGGATCACGCCTTCCAGAAACGGTGCCCACCGTGCGATGGCCGCGAGATCCCGTGGCTGGTCATCGCCTCCCACGGGGTTATGGAACATCCATTGAGCAGAAGAGACTTCAAACTCGGTCGGGTGATCTCTAAAGTAGGTGGAATATGTCTTTACGGTCTGATACCGAGGAACCAAGAACGAGACCAGTCCGAGCGTGAAAAGACGTTGATCCGGCGGCGGGTTTGAAGATAGATTTAATTGAACGAGATATTGCGTTCCACTCAAATCTGTAGGCGTCGCCCGCGGATCCGGTGCTGTGTACTTCACGGGGAATTCGAAATAGATGGGCTGGACCCCATCCCCCGCGTAAATGGGCACGGGCGGGTACTGGCCGTATTCGGCGAAGAACTCTTCGAGGGCGGCGCTGACTTGTTCAATGGTCTTGGTCGTGGCGGCGCGGTTGGCCCGGTCGTCGGCGTTGCGCATGTGGCGAACGAGGAGGCCCATGAGCAGCGCCATGATCAGAACCACGACGAGCATTTCAATGAGGGTGAAGCCGCCGCGCCTTCGGCGCAGCGGGCGCGATGGGGTTGGGGCGGAAGAGATTCCGACCGTACCCGGGATTCGGACTTCTGTTACCTGCCTCATGATGCACCTCCCCCCTGTGTCTGTGGGCTAGCTGGTTTGTCCACTGAGCGAGCCGATGATCGAGATGAGCGGCATGAACATGGCGATGACGATGGTACCGACGATGACGGCGAGGAACAGGATGAGCACCGGCTCGATGATCGAGGTCAGGCCGGCCACGGCATTGTCGATCTCGTCGTCGTAGGTGTTGGCGACGCGGATGAGCATGTCGGGAAGGGCGCCGGTCTCTTCGCCAACCTCGACCATGGAGATCACCATCGGCGGGAAGACGTTGGCCGCGGCCATGGGGTCGGTCATGCTTTCGCCCTCCTTGACGCTGTCGTGGATGTTTTGCACGGCGCGCGCAATCACGGTGTTGCCCGACGTATCGCGGACAATCATGAGCGCCTGCAGAACCGGCACGCCGGATGAGAGGAGGGTGCCGAGCGTGCGGGTGAGGCGTGCGATCGCGGTGCGGCTGATCAGGGTGCCGAAGACCGGAAGCCGCATCTTGATCGTATCAATGATATAGCGCCCGTTATGGGTGCGGCCCCACAGGTTGAAAAGGATGATCGACGCAATGATCGCGATCACCACCATCAGCACATTATCCTTGACCACGTTGCTGGCACCAATGACGAACCGGGTGACGGCGGGGAGTTCCTTGCCCTCCAGTAGATCGTTAAAGATGTCCTTGAACTTGGGAATGACCGAATACATCAGAAAAATGACGATGCCGATGGCCGCGGTCAACACCACGGCCGGGTAGATCATGGCGCCCTTGACCTTGTTCTTGATCTTCTCGGCCTTCTCCATGAACTCGGCCAGACGGGTGAGGACGACTTCAAGCACGCCGCCCGCCTCGCCCGCGCGGACCATGTTGACGTACAGGTTGTTGAAAATTTTGGGGTAATTGGCGAGCGATTCAGAAAAGGTCGATCCGCTCTCAACGGCGTCAGACATCCCCACGAGCGCCTCCCGCAACGGTACGCTCTTGGTTTGACGAAGCAGGACGCGCAGGCCGCGGAGGAGAGGCAGGCCGGCTTCGCCCAGCGTGGCCAACTGACGCGTCAGCACCATCAGGTCCTTGGGCTTGACCCGGCCGCGCAGAAAGGCGGGCAGCTTGATCTCGACGTTCAAGCCGCCCCCCTTTTTGACGCCTCCCGCAGCGGCGGCGGGGCGGGGCGTGCCTTTGGCGGCTCCCGTGCCGCCGACCATGCCGATGGACGTGGGGTATATTCCCTGGCTGCGGATTTTGGTGATAGCCTGTGACTGATCCGGTGCCTCTATCGTGCCCCGGACTTCTTTGCCTGCTGCATCAACGGCCACATAGCTAAATTTTTGCATAAACATCCATGAATAGGGTTTAATGAGAGTTTAAAACGCCGGGGCAGTGATTGCAAGCGCGAAATTGCTAATTCTAATGAGGCGCATCCCAACCCTGAACCCTTCTCTTCCGCTGGCAGGCCGAATGTGGTATGGTAATCACCGTCTGGGTCTGAATTCTCTCTTGCAAACACCCCGAAGGGGTTGTGCAAGAGCCTCATAGATCAAGCCACGAGCATGAGAGGGGGACGCGATGATGTCTCATACGCCGAATGCGGCGCGGGTTGCGAAATTGATCCGGCAGTTGCTGGTCGAACTGGGTGAAGATCCCGCACGCGAGGGGTTGGCGGCCACGCCCAAGCGCGTTGCCGAGTCGCTGTTGTATCTGACCAACGGCTACCGGCAAACAACGCGAAAAGTGATCAACAACGCGATTTTTCAGTCGCAGACCAACAACATGATCATTGTTCGCGACATCGAGGTCTACAGCCTGTGCGAACACCACATGCTGCCCTTCTTCGGCCGATGCCATGTGGGATATGTCGCCCGCGACAAGGTGCTGGGGGTGAGCAAGATTGCCCGGTTGGTCGACTGTTTCGCGCGCCGGCTGCAGATTCAGGAACGGCTCACCGAAGAGGTTGCCGAGGCGGTGCGGGCTGCGGCTGACGTCGAGGGCGTCGGCGTGGTCATGGAGTGTCGGCATCTCTGCATGATGATGCGCGGGGTCGGGAAGCAGAATTCGGTCATGACCACCTCTACGGTGCTGGGATCCTTCCGCAAGAATAGCGCGACACGTTCGGAGTTTCTGAGCCTGATCCGGTCGCCGGTTCATGCGTGAGGCGCTTGCAAAACCTCCTGCGTCGGTTCTGCAAGCGCCGTATTCAGAAGCCAGAATTCAGAATTCAGAATTCAGTATTCAGAATGGGAACCCTCTCACGGGCAACGTGTTCTCATATTCTGACTCCTGTATTCTGACTCCTGACTTCTCTCTTGCAAACACCCCGAAGGGGTTTTACAAGAGGATATCGCTTTTCGTTCTTGCCCGGCCGCCGATAAAAGCGGTAAACTGCACGCCACTATGAAGACGTCATTTCGTGTTTGTTTCAAACTGATCGTTGCGGTCGCGCTCGCCGTGTGCGCAACCGGGTGCCAGTCGATGCTGGAGGGGACGCCGTTCGCGGCGAAACCCAACACCGACGAGGCGCGCTTGGCGTATGCGCTGCAGCAGGCCGAACGCGACGTGACCCGCCTCAAGGCGCGCGTCGATGCCTTTGAGCAGAACTCCGAGCGGCTGGAGGGACGCATCATCGATTCGGAGCGCCAGACGCGGGATATCCTCAAGCTGCGAGACGAGTTGCAGCAGATCCGGAATGACCGCGCCAAGCTGCGGGATGAGATTTCGCAAAGCATGAGCGTGACCATCAAGCGCATGATGGACGAACAGCAGTCCCAGACCCTCGCGCAGGTGCAAAAAGCGCTCGCGTCCGCCCGTCCCGCCGCGCCGACCAAGCAGACGGGGTACAATCATACGGTCGTAGCGGGCCAGACGCTGTCGCTGATCGCGCGGGAGTATAAGACGACGGTTGACGCGATCATGAAGGCGAACAATCTCACGAATGCAAAACAGCTCCGTACCGGCATGGTCTTGTTCATTCCCGAAAAATAACCCGGCACGGGGCGTGTTGCAGAAAGGCTTCTGATGACTTCGGGCGATGCAGTCCTGTCCCTCCTGCTGCGGCGGACCGGTTTGGTCAGCGACGCGCAGGTCGCTGCCGCGCTGGCCACCGACCGTTCCGACGGCTCAGGGATCGTGGATGTTCTGGTGAAGAGCGGTGCGGTGCGCGAAGATGCGTTTCTGCAAAAGATCGCGCCGCTACTCGGCCTCTCCTACACCGAGATGGCGGTGATCGAACCCGACGCCGAGGCGCTGAAGCTGCTGCCGGCGCGCGCGGTCTATCAATACGCCGTGATGCCGCTGAAGCTGGAGGGCGGTGTCCTCACTGTCGCCATTTCCGACCCCTTCAATGCGGGCGTGTCGGACGGCCTGCGCCTCGCCGCCGGCCGGCCGGTTCGCCTGACGCTCGCGCCGCGCGAGGATATCCGCAAGGCCAACCGCAAGTATTACGGCGTCGGCGCCGAAGCGGTCGAGAAGATGATTGAAGACGGTCGCTACGAGGTCGACGCGGGGACGACCTCCATTTCCAAGATCGACGTCAACGAGATGGGGCAGGAGGCCTCGATCGTCCGCTTCGTCAACCAGATCATCGCCGAGGCCGACCGCCAGGGCGCCACGGACATTCACGTCGAGCCGATGGAGTCTGAGCTGCGCATCCGCTACCGGATTGACGGCATTCTTCACCGCGTCGATGTGCCGCCGCAGCTCAACCGCCTGAAATCGGCGGTCATTTCACGGCTCAAGGTGATGGCCAACATGGACATCGCCGAGAAGCGGATGCCCATGGACGGCCGCATCGGTATCCGGCTCAACGGTGAGGATATCGATATCCGCGTCTCGACCATGCCGACGATCTACGGCGAGAGTGTCAGCCTGCGTCTGCTGCAAAAGAGTGGCAGTTTCGTGAAGCTGGCCGATTTGGGGCTGAATCCGCACGACCGCCACGCCGTCGAGAAGATCATCAACCGGCCCAACGGCATCTTTCTCGTCACCGGGCCGACCGGCTCGGGCAAGACCACGTCGCTGTATTCGTTCCTGCACGAGATCAACTCGGTGGACGTGCGCATCCTCACCGCCGAAGACCCGATTGAATACGAGATGGCGGGCATCAACCAGGTCCATGTGAAGCAGGACATCGGACTCACCTTCGCCCGGATACTGCGCTCGTTTCTCCGCCAGGACCCCGACATCATCATGGTGGGGGAAATCCGCGATGGCGAGACCGCCGAAATCGCCATCAACGCCTCGCTCACCGGCCATCTGGTCTTCAGCACGCTGCACACCAACGATGCGGCGGGTTCCTTTGCCCGCCTGACCGACATGGGGGCCGAGCCTTTTCTGATCGCCTCGGCCGTGGCGGCCGTCATGGCCCAGCGGCTGGTGCGGCGGGTCTGCCCGGTCTGCAACCGCCTAGAGCCGCTGGACCGGGCCTTGTGGGACATGCCCGGTGAACCGGCGTCCGACCGGGTGCCGCATGCGGTGGGGTGCGAGAAATGCGCCATGACGGGGTATCGCGGACGGCGGGGCATCTTCGAACTGCTGCAGGTGACCGAGCCGATCGAATCGCTGGTCATCAACCGCCGTCCGGCGGGCGAAATCAAGCTGAAGGCGATTGAGCAGGGGATGCTGACGCTGCGACAGGACGGGTGGACCAAGGTGTTCCAGGGGATGACGACCGTCGAGGAGATTTTCCGTGTCACCGAGGAAAATGACTGATGCCTTCATTCGCCTATAAAGCGCTTTCCAAGACGGGCCAGCGCACCGAGGGGGTGATCGACGCCGCCGACCGGCTGGGCGCCCTGGCGGCGGTCGAGCGGATGGGGCTGGTCCCGCTGGCCGTCAGCGAGGGCCGCGCGGCCCCGGCCAGCCGGGGCGCGGGCGTGAGGCGGTTTCGTTTGAGCACCCCTGATCGCATGGGCGCGCGGCAGGTGCTGCTGTTCTCAGAGGAGCTGGGCGACTTGCTGGCGGCGGGCATGCCGCTGGGGTCGGCCCTGAATTGCCTCGCGTCGCACGGCAAGGAATCGCCGGGCGGCAGGATCGCCGCCGACCTGCGCGACCGGATCATCCGCGGCGAGTCGTTTTCCGACGCGCTGGCCGCCCACGCCGACAGCTTTCCCTCTCTCTACAGCAACATGATCCGCGCGGGCGAGGCCAGCGGCGCGCTGGCCGATGTGCTGCAGCGGCTGGTCGAGCATTACGAGCGCACCCTCTCGATGCGCGAGAAGATTTTCGCCGCGCTGGTCTATCCGGTGATCGTGCTGATTTTTGGACTGATCACCGTGATCTTCGCCATGGTCAAGATCGTGCCGCAGTTCACCAAGATGTTTCAGCAGATGGGGCAGGTGCTGCCACTGTCAACCCGCATGCTGCTCGGCATGAGCCAGTTCGTGACCCGTTACGGGCTTTTCGTCGGGATCCTGATCGCTTTCGCCACTGTCGTGTTTTCGCGATACATCAAGACGCCGGGCGGCCGCCTGTGGTGGGACGGCCTCAAGCTGCGCACCCCGCTGATCCGAGGCGTGGTGGCCAGCGGCGTCTTCGCCAATTTTGCCTATACACTGAAGACCCTCCTCGCCAACGGCGTCCACGTTCTGGAGGCGCTTCGCATCACCGAGCACACGGTCGGCAACGCGGTGATCGCCCGCGAGCTGGCTCACGCCCGCGAGCGGGTGACCGACGGCACGACGATCTCAGGTCCGCTGGCCGCAAGCAAGGTTTTCCCCGAAGTGATGACCGACATGCTCTCCATCGGCGAGCAGACCGGCGACATGCCTTCGGCGCTGCAGCACATCGGACGGCGGTTCGAGACGGAACTCGACCGCAACATCAAGATCTTCACGGCCGCGCTCGAACCGATCCTAATCGTCCTCGTCGCGGGCGTCGTCGGCTTCGTGGCCGTCAGCATTCTCGAGGCGGTTTTTTCAGCAACCGGTTCATTGGGAATCAAGTAAGGGAAAAAGCTGAAAACTGAAAGCTGAAAAGCTGAAAACGGAAAACTGAAAGCTGAAAAGCTGAAAACGGAAAGGGAGGGATGAGATGAGAGACACACACAACACGACCCAACGGGCGGGTTTCACGCTGATCGAAATGCTGCTGGTGGTCACGATCATCGGCATTCTCGCGGCCATGGCCGTCTTGAGGCTCGGCGGACATAGCGAAGTGGCGCGACGGGAAGCCACGCGCGTCACGATTGCCACAATCGACCAGGCGATCCAGATGTACGGCATGAGTCACAGCGGGCTGCCCAATACCCTGGACGATCTGACGATTGCGCCCAGCGAGGATGTCGCGGCCCCGCTGGACAAGAACGCCTTGTTCGATTCCTGGGGCCAGCCCATCCAGTACAAGAAACTGAACAAGGTCAAGTTCGAACTCCGTTCCGGCGGCCCCGACAAGCAGATCGGCACCGAGGACGACCTGACGAATCCCGACTGAGTATCCCGAAAGGATCGATATTATCGATAATATCGACATTTTCGAATCGAAACCATGACCCATCCCTCCCATCCGCGCGGGTTTACGCTCATCGAGATGCTTCTGGTGGTGGCCATCATCGGCATCTTGGTCACAATGCTCGCCCCGCGCATGCAGATGATGGGCGGTCCGCGCGTGACCGCCGCCGCGCGGGTGCTGACGCAGCTCACCCGCTATGCGCGGACCATGGCCCTGCTGAATCAAGCCGAGACCGTGATCCGTATCTCGCCGGACGGGGTGATCCGCGTCGATGCCGCCGGCTCCGCGCCGCCGCCGTCAGTCGCAGAAGTCGCCTCGCCCGCAGCCGGCGAGCTGCCCGACACGGCGCCGGACGGTGAGGCGGTCGTATCCGCAGCGGACAACGGCGCGCCCCCCTCCTTCAGCGAGACCGTGGCCGTGGAGCGGCGGTTGGAAAATGTGAAGGTCGCGTTTCTCGGCTATACCGACACGCTTTCGGAATTGCGGGGTCTCGACGCGGAGGCGGAGTCATCCGAAACGGGCAGCGAGGTCCGCTTCCGCAGCAACGGAACCTGCAGACCGCATCGCTACAAGCTCACCGACACAACCGGTGTCGAGGCGGTGGTGACGGTCGACATCCTGGGCCTGGCGCGTGTGGAGACGGAAGGGGGCACGCGATGATATCCTCCCTTGGAAGTTGGGCGTTGGGTGTTGGGTGTTGGGTGTTGGGTGTTGGGCGTTGGGTGTTGGGTGTTGGGCGTTGGACGTTGGGCGTTGGACGTTGGGCGTTCAAATCCCTTCACTTAACACCTATGCGGCCCCCCCGTCCTCCGGCCGCAGGTGACGCGCGTCTCGGGATGACGCTGATCGAGGTGCTGCTGGCCGCGGCCATCCTCGGTCTCGGACTCAGCGCGCTGATGGCGCAGATGAGCGGAGGTTTCCGGTTGCTGGCCGCCTCCAAGGATTTTGAAGACGCCCAGTGGGTGCTCTCCATCGGCGAGTTGAAGCATCCCTTGCGCCCCAAGGACGATATTCAGAAAGACCTGACGGTCGCGCCCGACACGCTCGACGGCGAACTGTCGGATGCGTTGCGGACGCGTGGCTTCATCTTCGAGCGCGTCGTGGACGAGCGGCAAGACCCCCCGCCGAATGTCGCCGACGACGGCCTGTATGTCGTTCGTACCCGGATCAGTTGGAACACCCACACGGAAGAGTTTGTACGGTATGTCTGGGCGAAAAAGAAATAACGCGTTCACGCTGCTGGAGATGATCCTGGCCGTATCCGTGCTCTCCGTGATCACGCTCGTGTCGTTCTATTGCTTTAACGCGGCGGTTCGGAGCTGGATCGCCGGCACGAGCTACATCAACGGCATTACGCACGCCGACTACATTCTGGAGCAGGTGGCGATGGGGCTGCGATCGGCTTACTATCCCGACACCGGCAAGGTCGAGGGGGCCTATGGCATGAGGCTCGAAGACAACGGCCAGGACGCCGCGGCGCGGGACGTCCTCACCTGGGTCAAGCTTGGATCGGCCCTGGTCGGCGCCGACGCCGATTATGCCGACATTCCTCACCGGGTTGAAATCGCCGTTCGTGACAACACGTCGGCCGAATCCGAACCGTCCAACGGTGGGTTTGCCGTGCGCGCCTGGCGGGTCGATCTGCAGGCCGACGATTTTGACCCCAGCCAGGTTCCGTTTGTGGGGCTCTCGCCGCACGTGCGCGGGATGAACTTCCGCATGCTCGATCCCGCCCAGGAGGAGGATGACCTCACCGGCGAGCTGAAGTGGCTCGACACGTGGGACACCGCCGATCAGACCAACCGATTGCCCCGTGCGATCGAGGTCACGCTCTATCTGGATGGACCGACCCCCGAATCCGATCCTGTTCCGGTGCGGCGAGTGGTCTCCATTCCGCTGGCCGATCTGTCGTGGAATCCGCGGCGGCAGGAATCGTCGCAAAGGAGGCCGCGTTGAGCATGAAGGCTCTTGCAAAACGCCTGGTCAGACAACGTGGCACGGGCATCTTGCCCGTGATTCATGGGCGGGACGCCCATGCCACGAGGAGTTTTGCAAGAGCCTCCTTGGGCAACGTCCGCCATCGCCGGGGATCGGCCCTCCTGATCGCGCTCTGGACCATTGCGCTGCTGGCGCTGCTGGTGCTGACGTTCACCTTCGACATCTTTCTCGAGACCAAGCTCACGGCCTACGCCCGCAGCCGACGTCGGACCGAGTATCTGTCCCTTTCGGGCATCTCCGTGGCGGAGATGCTGCTGGATCGCCAGCGGTCCGTGAGCGGCAATGAAACCGAGGATCTGACGGCGTCCGACACGTGGTATCCCGCCGCCCTTCTGCTCAGCCGAGGCAGTTCGGCAACGGTCACCGTGCCGCTGGGCGGGGGAGAGATCCGGCTGACGATCACCCCCGAGCCGGGCAAGCGCAATGTTAACCAGCTCTCGGACGAAGACTGGGAGGGCATCCTGAAGGTTGGCGACATCCCCCAGGAGTACTGGCCCGGCCTGATTGACACGTTCAACGATTGGAAAGATCCCGATAGCCTGCCCCGTTCCGACGGGGCAGAAACCGCCGATTATTACGGCACCTTGTCGAAACCCTATCAGACCCGCAATGGCCCGGTTGACACCGTGCGTGAACTTCTGCTTGTAAAGGGCTTCAGTGAAGCTGTATTATCAGGCGGCCTATTAAACCCGGATTCGCCCAAGGAGCAGCAGATTTCGGTCTCCGGGATACAGGACATGCTGACCACGTACGGCGACGGCAAGGTGAACGTCAACGCGGCGGACAGACGCGTGCTGATGACGTTACCGGGCGTCGATGCGCTTGTGGCCAACGCGATCATCGAGGAGCGGACGTCGGGAATTGCCGGAGCCAACAACAGTTCTTTCAAGAATGAGGGCGACTTGATGAGCCGGGTGCCGGGGCTGGACGCGGCCATCAAGCCGCGTGTGACCACCCGGTCGCAATATTTCAGGGTCACATCGGTCGGCGTGTTCGGCCCGGTCACCCGGAGTATTCGGGCGATCGTTTATTTTGACGGAGCGCGGCTCAGCGTTCTGCAGTGGCGCGAGGAGCCGTAGGGGAAAAGCTTTCGGATCTGACAGGACGATGGGATATGGCGAAGTGACATGGCGAAAAATGAAACCACAGTATTGACGGTCGAACGGGGCGCATGCCGCGTGCTGCGACTCGTGAGGAGCGGCGCGGCCGACGTCTGGTCCGCCGCTTTCCGGCGGACGTATGCCGCGCCTCCGCCGCCCGCTGTGGCTGCCGACGCCGCTGCGAAAGACGAGACGGCCGCAACGGCGGTCCAGGATTCCGATCGCATCGCTTTTGATCAAGCCGTCGCGGCCACGGGCGGCGCGGTGACGCTGGGGCTACCCGCTTCGCGGCTGCTGGTGAAGATTCTCCGCCTGCCAGCCGCCACGCGCGGCGACCTCGAGAGCGTCGTCGCCCTGCAGATGGCCAAATACGCGCCGTTTTCGGGCGATCACTTGACCGTCTCGGGCGAGGTGGTCGCCGAGACAGAGGAGGAATTGACCGTTTTTGCGGCGGTGCTGCCTCACGCCGCGGTCGAGCAGTTGGATCCGTGGTTGCAGGGCGCCGGCTTGCGTGTCGAACGGGTCGACGCGCTGCTGCTGGGATGGTGGCGGGCGGCGTGCGCCGTCCTCGCCGATGATCCTGTCCCGGTGCGGCGGGTCTTCCTGGCCTGCGTGGCGGACGAGTGGGACCTGCTGATTGCCGACGGCAAACGTCCGGTTCTCGTTCGCGGCCTTGGTGCTTTGGCCGACCCGCAGGCGCTGGCCATCGAGATCACCCTGTCCCTCCTGAATGCTGAGGTCGAGTCCGGCGCGGCGCCCGTGGAAGAGGTTGTTTTCTTTAACACGGAACCGCTCGACGCCGTTCTAACCGAAGCGATCCGGCAGGCGGTGGACGTGCCGGTTCGTCACCTGCCCCCGCCGCAACCCGACGCCGACCTTCACGGGCTGGCGGTTCGCGACGCCGAGGCGTCGCCCCTGTTGCTCAATCTGCTGCCTGCCCTCTGGCGCGCACGCAACACGGCTGCGGATTCCAAGAAGCGGTTTCTGCGGGGAGTGATCATGGTGACCGTGCTCTGGCTGGTTCTGGCTGGCGGCCTGTTCGGCGCGCCGCGCCTGATGCAGCGGCGCGTGGCGGACGTCAAACGGGCTTTGGCCGCCAATGAAGCCACCTTCCAGACGGTCCAGAACATTCGCATGCGCGCCGACCTGATCGAATCCTACACCGACCGATCCGATTCGATCCTGGAGGCGATGCGTACCGTGGCGGATCGGATGCCTGCTGGCGTCGAATTGACCATGCTGGTTTATAAGCGCCGCGTAGAGGTGAAACTGACGGGCGAAACGTCGGATCAGGCTCTGGCCTATCAGTTCAAGGACGCCATTGAAAATAACGGGCCTTTCGGAAAATGCATCGTTGGGAGCGTAAACTTGATCCAGAGTCCGGGCAAGCAAGGCAGACACAAGTTTGAAATCACCGCCACGCTCAAGAAAGCGGAGGTGCGCGAATGACCCTCTCGCCTCGTGAACGTTTGCTGGCTGGCGGAACCGTCGCGGCGATGCTGTTTGCCGTTCTCATTTTCGCCTATGACGGACAGATTAAGGCGTTGCGCGCGGCACAGACTCAGTTGCGGAGCCGCCAGACGGAGCTGCGATTCCGGAAGATGTTGATCGGCCAGCGCCCCGCCCTCGAAGCCCGTTATGCGCGGTTGAAGGACCTCATGCCCGTCTTTTCTGCAGACAAGCAGGTGGACACGCATTGGATGGGAATCATGAATACGGCCTCCAAGCGCAACGGGCTGACCCTGATCAACGCCGCGCCCGAAAAGGAAACGCAGGTGGGCGATGTCTATGAGTTCCCGATCAAATGCTCGGATTTCAACGGCTCGCTCGACTCGCTCGTGCGGTTTTTGCACGATGTGCAAAACGAGGGGGTCATGCTCGATGTGCGTATCATGACCATCTCGATCCATCCCCAAAACCCCGCCCTGTTGCGGGGCCAATTCACCCTGTACTGCGCCTACATGCGCGAATCCACACGGCCACCCGAATCCGCTCAGGAGTAAGACCATGAACATTTTCAAACGTCTGCCAATCGTTACGCTCGGCGTGATCGGCCTGTCGCTCGCCGTCCTAGCCCAGGATCCGCCCCCGCCGGTTGCGCCGCCCCCGCCGGCTCCGGGTCGCGTGATCGCCCCTCGTGTCACCCGTCCGCCAGCCGCTACGAACGCGGCAGATCGGGCCGCAAGCGGCGGCAAATCGATGCCGGCACTGAAATTCGCCGAAGGCACTCCCCTCGAGCTGTACCTGAAGACCTATGTTGAAGTGACCGGTCAGACGCTCCTGATCGCCCCGGATGTCAACCTCAAGGCCACCCCGCCCCCACTGATCAGCAATCCGTCGGCCAAGCTCACCCAGGCGCAATATCTCGAAGCGATCGAACGCCTCTTGAACATGAGTAAGATCGTACTGATCCCAATTGACGAGATTTTTTTGCGGGTAGAAAACTCTCAGACCGTGATGAAGCGCGGCTTTGAGACCGGATTTGCAGAGGTGCCCGAAGGCGGTCACATCGCCAAGGGGCAGTTTGTCAGCCAGATGATCCGTCTCAAGTACGTCTCGGTTGACGATGCGTTCAAGGCGATCGAAGGGTTTAAGCGTGACGACGGGCAGATCACGCTGTTCAAGGATCTCCAAAGCATCCTGATCCTGGATTCCGCCGAAAACGTCAATCGCATGCTGGAGATCATCGCCTTCATCGACATCGAGCTGCCGATCCGGGATAAGGTTTTTTATCGGAAGATCGATTTTGCCAAAGCATCAGACATCAAGAATCGGCTCGATGCGTTCGTTGCCGAATCGCAGAAGCAGTCGCAAGGCAAGGAGTCGCTGCTGACCAAGACCTCCGGATCGCCCGGTATCGAGGTGCGCCGTCCGATGCCGATCCTGCCGCCCGGTGTCAGGCGGTCCGGTAACACGCCCGTGCCTGAAGCCCCCGCCACCCCCAACGAGGTGATTGCGACCGCGCTGTCCGATGCCGATCGCGGCATGATCCGAGGCCGCGTCAACATCGTCGCCGATGAGCGATCCAACAAGCTCATTATCATCACCAGCGAGGAGAACATGAAGTTCTTTGACGATCTGATCGCCATCCTCGATGTCACCATAGCTCCGAACTTCGACGTCGAGGTCGTGCGTCTGGAGCACGCTAATGCCGAAGATGTGGCCAAGATGATCAACGACCTGATCGGCAACGTCTCCAAGAAAGACGAGGCGCCCAAGACTCCCGGCGTGCCGACGGGCGACCCCAAGACACTGACTCTGGCCGAGGCCGTCCAGTCGTCCCGTATGGCGCGTACGGAGACCGCCGCCAGCGAGACCGGCACCTCCAAGGTGGGCGAACTCAACAAGGACAACATCAAAGTTCTCCCAGACAAGCGGATCAACGGCATCATCATCATGGCCAGCAAAGGCGATCTGAAGGTCATCAAAGGCTTGATCAACAGCATGGATATTCAGCTTTCACAAGTGCTGATCGAGACGGTGGTGCTGGAAGTGTCGCTGGGAGACGACATTGAGGCGGGGATCGACTGGGTGAAACAAGTCAATGGAAACAAACCGGAGAACAAAGGCTGGTTGGTGGGCGGCGCTGGCCAGACGGCGGCCTTTGATCTGATCACACGCTCGGCGACCAACTTGATCCAAAGCGGAATTGCCTATTACACGAAGATTAACAAACTGGATTTGGATCTCGTGATCAAGGCGGCGTCAACGGATTCCAAAACCAAGGTCTTGGCCTCTCCTGTGATTCAGACCATGGACAACAAAGAAGCGACCATCAAGGCGACGGAACTGGTCTATTTGTTCAACGGAAAGAAGGCTGTTTCTGTCAACACCACCACCGCGTATGAAGATGATTTTGTTCAAAAGGA
>JBIJDW010000417.1:0-2837 GCA_044343885.1 Kiritimatiellia bacterium | reverse complement strand
GCCGTCATCTGCCCGTCGGCATACACGCCGTTGCCGCGATAGAACGCCGCGTTGAATGCACGGCGGATGCAAACGGCCTGCGCCTCGAACGCGGCGGCCTCCTGCTTGCGGCCGGTCATCCGCGCAAAACGCGCCAGCAGACAGGTGTCGGCGTAGTAGTACGCCGTGGAGGTGATGGCCGAAGGCACATTGCGCGTGTCCACCGAACACCAGTCGCCCAGGCCGAAGTGCACGATGTGGTCCGTGGCCAGCGTGCCCAAATACGCGACGTAGCGCGCCATGGCCGGATACAGGCGGTCGATGTGCGAGCGGTCGCCGGTGTAGAGATAGATGTACCACGGGATCAGGATCAGCGCGCTGTCCCACGCGGGCCCCGATCCCCAGTTGTAGCCCCATCCAGAACAGGGCACAATGCAGGGAAGCTGACCGCTGGGGCGCTGGCAGTCCGCGATGCTGTCGAGCCACTCGCCATAGGCGGAGGCGGCACCGTAGTTCCACAACCCGGTCTCGGCCGCGAGATGGGCATCGCCGGTCCAGCCGTTCTTTTCGCGGTGCGGACAATCGGTGGGGAATCCCACGAAGTTGCCGACATACGCCCAGCGTGTGCAGGTTTGCAGCCGGTTGAGCGTCTCGCTGGATGTCTCGACCCCGCCGACTTCGTCGAACGACGTGTGCACGACCCGCCCACGAAGGGTGTCGAGAGTCGGCTCGCCCGGCAGCCCCTCCACGCGCACATATTGAAACCCGTGGTAGGTGAATCCAGGCTCCCAGACTTCTTCGCCCTGACCTTTCAACGTGTAGCGATCGGTCTGGAATTCGCCGCTCTTGACGAAACGGTCCATCTTGCAGACGTCGATATCGCCTTCCGCCGTGCAGCGCTCCGCATAGCGAAGGACCACTTCGGTGCCGGCAGGACCGCTCACCCGGAGTTGCGCCCAGCCCGCCATGTTCTGCCCCATGTCGTAGACACAGGCGCCGGAAGCGAGCTTGCGCACCGATACCGGCGTGAGCGTCTGCATGACGCGGCACGGCGGCGCGGTCTGGGGCTCGAGTACCCCGCCCGGCCCCGGAACGATCGCCGCCGGCTGCCAATCGCCATCGTTGTAGCCGGGCTGGTCCCAGCCCGGCCGCTCGGCGCGCGCGTCGTAGTGTTCGCCATTGCGCAGGCCATCGAAAAGAACCGGCCCCGCGATGAAACGCCACGACCCGTCAGCGTTCAACCGGACGGTTGCACCCGACTGAAGCTCCACATCCAGTTCGAGCGTCAGCTTGGGATAATCCCGCCACGTGGCGCGGTCCAGATTCCAGAACTCAACCGTGTGCCCGTTGTACCATCCCGATCCCAGCATCACCCCCATGGCATTCGCACCGGCCTTCAGCAGACTCGTCACGTCATAAGTCACATACCGAACGCGCCGGTCATACTGCGTGACCACGGGATCCAAGACATGGTCGCCCACCCGCTGACCGTTGATCCTGGCAACATAATACCCGAGCCCGCAAATGTGCAGCGTGGCCTTCCGCACCGCGCCATCCAACGTGAACTCCCTTCGAAAGAGCGGCGCAGGCAGCATCTGGTCGGCATACTGGAACATCTGGTCATATCGACCGATCCATGGCGCGGACCACGCGCGGGGTTCGGGGCGTCCCGTTGCATCGGCCGCCGCGCGCCTGCGTGAACGGCTCGCTCTAGGCTTCAGGTTTGCTTGGTCAGGCATGGTCTCTCTCCTAGGGGATCACTCCCGATTGCGCCAACGGATGCGCACGGCGTCAAGCCCGGCCAGGTCGCCGCACAAGACGATGTCGCGCGTGCCGCCGGGAAGAATGTCGAAGCAGCGATCCTCGGTATCGAGTCCCGCGGGCGGATCGACCCGAACGAAGTGGGCGAACACATCTGCGGAGAGCCGCATCACGGCGCGCCCGGAGTCGCGCGACAGGATCTCGGAGCGCACCGTGGAGGGTGGCATCTTGATGGACTTGAAGTTCATGAAGAAGAAGACGTTCTCCGCGATCACGCCGTCGGGGCCGCTCAACCGGGCGTGGTAGAAATCGCCACTGCGCATCAGGTTCATCCGCTCCAGGCCGCACCGCACCGATGCGTTCTTGCGGATGGCGACCGCTTGCGTCGTTCGCGAACGGACCTGGCCTTCGAACGACACCAGCGAACACTCCAGCGTGCCCGTGACACGGGCGCGCGTGTCGTTGACCACCCACGTGGAGACGCCGCATTCCTCCTCCTTGATGGACACGAGCACCGGCGCGCTGGCCCGGCGCACATAGTCGTAGGACGCCTTCTTGCGCAGGTAGTAATCGACGACCGACCATCCGATCTCGCCCCAGGAGTCCGGAAACATCCAGAACATGCTGCCGCCGCAGTCGAACTTCCGCCGTCGCGCCTGCTCGGTGGCGGTCTTCAGCGCCTCGGCCTGCAGAAGCTGCGAGGACTCGACGAGCTGCTCCAGCGTCATGGACGCCGAGTTGCCAGCCAGCAGGTCAATCGCGGCAAAGACCTTGAGCTGCCCCTTCTGCCCCTTCTCCATGAAGCCGTGGCGGTTGGTATGGAAGCGGAATCCTTCGGCGTCCACCGTCCGCTGGCCCTCGGGCAGGTAGTCGTGGATGGATTCCAGCGCGGGCATGCCGAAATACCCATACTCCGAATTGAACGTGCAATGCGCCCGCCGGTAGTTGCGGTAATCAATCTGGTCGTTGCCGCCCGTGGCGATGCTCACCGACCACCAGTGCTGGTCGCCCTGGTCCTCGTCGTTGACGTCCTGGCCTCCGAAGGGGCTGGTGGGTCGGTAGGGCCGGTCCGGGTCGAGGCTTTTCATCAGGCCGGG
>JBIJDW010000416.1:0-2848 GCA_044343885.1 Kiritimatiellia bacterium | reverse complement strand
AGGCAGCATTCGCGGCCTGATGGACTATTACGTGAACACGGCTTACCCGATCGAGCGGGACGCCGCCGGCCACCGGCGGATCCGCATCGCGACCTACGGCGACGGCGCCACCGGCCCGGAAGGCGACTTGTTTCTGGTGGATGAACGTCCCGGCGGCCTGAGCCTGCACGAGGCGTTGGGCGCGTGCCACCGCGTCTCCGGAGATTCCCGTTACGCGGGTTTTGTGGCTTTGATTCCTGGCTACGTCCCGCACGTGTGGGGCAACCGGCCCGTTCCAGAAACGGCGTCCCTGCCGTCGGCGCCGTCTCGCGTGTGGCCCGGATTCGGTCTGGCCATGCTGCGGTCAGACGAGTCGCCAGCCTATTGGACGAACTCCGACGCGATCGCCGTGTGCCAACTCATGACACGGGGGTATGGCCATAACCATCGCGACGCCTTCAGCCTGACGCTGTTCGGAGCGGGGCGCCTGCTCTATCCGGATTACAACGCCATCCAGTATGAAAACCCCGCCATCGGCTGGACCCAGAATGCGGTCGCGCACACGACGCTGGTGGTGGACGAGGAGGACATGGGCAACGCGCCGCCGATGATCCGGCACGCCTTTTCGCCCGAGGTCAAGCATCTGGCCACGAGCGCCACCGGACTCTACCCCGGTCTGGCGCAGACGCGCGTGCTGCTGCTGACCGACGGCTATCTGCTCGATGTGTTTGCCACCGCCTCCGCCGTGCCGCGCCTGTACGACTACCTTCTGCACAGTTTCGGAAGGCCGCAGCCGGCCGATCCGCGCGAGGTCCTTCCGCCCGTCGATGCACCCGCCCGCTACACCGCGCTGGTGGATGCGACGGGCGCCATCCGGGACGAGGCCTGGCGCATAGACTTCGAGACCGGAGACGAGCCGCAGGCCGCCGTGCGGGTGACCTTGGCGGCCGATCCCGCGACCGCCGTGACTTTGGGACACTGGGGCGGAACGCTGGCCGATCGCGTGGCCCTGCAGTCCGGCCGCGCGCTGGACCCGCTGGGCATGCTGCTGGCCCGGCGGACGCGGCGCGAAACCGCATTCGTCGTCACGCACGAACCCTTCCGGCCCGGCCAGACGCCGCGAGTCGGGGCGGTCGTGGTGCTGGTGCGCACGGCGGACGCCCTGGTGGTTCGCATCGACGGCGTTGGCTTCACCGACTACGCGGCGGTGTCGTTCGGTGCGCAGGACGGAGGTGAAGAGCACATCCTGCGCGCGGCGGGCGGCGACACTTTCGCGTTTCGTGATTTCGGCTGGCTCCGCCTGTCCGCCGCCGGTTCGGCCATTGCCCGCGGCGGATGGACGGCCTTCGCGATTGCCGCGCCGATTCGCGCGCTGCAAATGAACGGCCATGACGAAACCTTGCGCACTGCGGATGGCCGGGTGATGTACGGCCTAACGCCGTGCCAGCCGTGCATGCCGGAAACGCCGCCGGTCGAACCGCCCTTCAACAGCGCATGGGATCACGCGGTGCTGCGCTTGCCGCCCGGCGGTCGGCGGTCGGCGGTGCTGTCGCTGACCGCCCGCGGCGCGACGGCCGTCTCCGGGCAGGTGATCGTTGATCTACCCGCGGGACTCACCCTCGAACCCGCCGTCCCGGCATTCGGTCCGCTCGCGCCCGGCCAGACGATTCAGGTCACCTGTGTGTTTGCCGCCGCAGCGAATGCGGTGGCCGGGGAGCATCTCATTCCCTACCGTTTCCGGGTGCGACAAGACGGCGGCGAGCGTGTCACGGCGGCGCGCGCGCTGAAGGCGGCGGTCGGGTCGACGCTCCGGTCGATCTATGCGATAGCCGGTAGACCCGTCTATGAAATCCTGGCGCCGCGCTACACGGTGCGGCTGGACATGCATCACGGCATGCCCCGATTCCTGGCGGATGACGACGGCACGGTGCGTTTGCTCGAATCGCCGCTGTTCACTTTTTCGGACGGCACCGATCCGCTGTTGTTCGAGCACACACCCCATGCGTTCACCTGGCCCTGGCCCGAGCAGAATCCGACGGGGCTGATCGCCCATGCGTTCGACCGTTGCCGGTACACCGTCGCCTGCGGAGCCGACCGGATGGATATCGGCATGGACCGGGATTACACCACGTTCGAGCGCACGCACATCACGGTGCCCGGCGGCTGGATTTCGCCTGGCGGCCAGCCCCAGTGGCGCCGTGTCGTGACGAGCGACGCGGCGTCCGGCGTCGGAACACGACTGGTTGCGGCGGAGCTGGAGTTCCCGGGCGGCACGTGGAACCTCGCCTTCGCATTCACGCCCCCTCAGGACGTGACGTTTGTAGGCGAGGGGCTTGAATTCACGATCAACGCGCTCACCGGCGACCGCTGGTCGGTGGGTTTCTGCCGCCCCGGCGACCTGGATGCGTGGTGCACGAGCGGGGAGAAATAGCCTCCCGGATACCGATCAGCAGGAGGTACAGGGTCAGACCACACAGCACCAGGCTGGCGCCGAAGAGTGTCGTATTGCCAACCGGTGCGCCCGTTGCGCCTGTGCCGGGGAGGAACTTGCGCAGGAGCAGGAAGAGGCTGGCGCCCGTAGTGACCAGCATGAAGAGAGCCGGTCCCACAATGTACCAGACCCGGCGGCCGGAGCGCAGGAGCCAGAGAGCGCCCAGACCCAGGACAAACGCGGCCAGCAACTGATTCGCGGTCGCAAACAAACCCCACAAAGTCATGATGCCGCTGGAGAAAGAAAACCAGAGCATCAGCGCCACCGCGATGCCGGAGTTGACCCAGTAATGGCTGAGCACACGGGCCAGGATTGACGGCGTCTGAAGCGCGGCCGGAGCGGCTCCTGGCAAAAGTCCATCGGCCCCGGCAGGCTCCA
>JBIJDW010000096.1:0-9374 GCA_044343885.1 Kiritimatiellia bacterium | reverse complement strand
GTATCGAGCCACACGAGCCAGACCTTGTTTTCCCGCTGCGTGGCCGTCATGTTGGTCAATAGACGCCGGACGCTCGTCTGAAGATCCTTGCTGTCAGACAGCAGGGCCGTGCGAAGGTGCGGAGTGATCTGGTCGCCCAGCGCTTCCAGTCGGGCCAACGTTGCCATGTTCTCCGGTTTGATTTCGTAGCCGGTCGGCAACGCCAGGAGCAGTCGATACACCTCCTGCTCCGCATTCTTGTCCGCCTCGCCGGCAACTGCAAGCGAGCCTGTCACCCCCCAGGCGACGGCACACAGTCCAAACAGCAAACAGGTCGTTCTTTTCATTTCATCTCCCGCTGGTGAGCCACGTACTGGATGGATTGATTTCTGAAATACCGGCGCCGTGGCCAATGGATAAGAAATCGCTTTTCGGCCGGCCCCGGTACGCACGGGCCGTAATCATGCCGGAACCGGTCTGACGCAACGTTGTCATGGCGGGGAGCATGGCGGAAACCGAGAAAAATGTCAAGAGCCATGCACCTCCGGAGCATGGCAAACACATCTTAATTTCTCGCAAAACCCTCCAATGTGCGGTTTCACTCGGATGTCTCACCCGTGGATACGGGGACGGCGGATGGGGAGAGCATCCGGAGATCGGCCATGCCGAAGCAATCGTCGCGGTCGCCGTATGGAATGTTGCTGATGCGAAAAGCGACGCGGGTTGAATCCGGCGAGAAGACGACTGAGGAGAACGCGAGAACACGTTGCCTCCGGGGTCTGGCTCGTAATTCAAGAACCTTCCCTCCCGTTGCCATGCTTACGATGCACAGACCTTCGGTTGCGCCGATTGCGAGAAACTGCGCGTCGGGACTGATGGCCAAGAGGCTGGAATAGTGCGCATCGAGTCGCGCCGAGGCTGTTAGCTTGCCCGTGTCGAGATCCCACAGGCCGAAGAAATTCGTTTGCATGGAAGACGTTTTTTCCGCAACCCGCGCCGCCAGCACGCGGCTTGCAACCATCGGTCCGCCACAGTCGGGTAGGGTCGCGTGCAGTCTGCCCGTTGTGAACTCGTAAACCTGTACATCTGCCGTGCCTTCCGGCTGGCAGACTATCCACGCCCCAGAGTCGCAGACCGTTGCGCGCGACGAAAGGTTCAGAAGTTGCTTCCCGGAAGCCAGGTCATGGATTGAGGTTTTGAATGTGAACCCGATAGACCCTTCGACAGGCGGAGGAAGTTGATGGACTTCCATCACGGCGACCGAGTTGCCGTTGGAGGAGAGGGATATGGAGCGGATTTCCGCTCTGTTTCCCGGATCGAATACGACCCCGCCATGAGGCGCCCCGGTTGCAGTCAGCCAGGACAAGACCGCTGGACAAGACCCCGAAACCGCGGCGGCCACGACCTTGCCATCACGCGAGAAAGCGATCGCGGTAGTGGAACGAGCGTTGGAAGTCACTGGATCGGGGGGGATCTCGATTTCTCTGAGTTGCCGCCCCGTACGAATATCGCGGAGTACCAAGCTGTAGGCACCCATGGCCAAAGTAGTCCCGTCCGGTGAGAAGGCGAAACGTCCTGGATGGTGTTCGACTCTCAATGACGGTTTTTGCGGCGGTCGTTCTCCGGAGAAGTCCCAGACTTCCGCCACCGAACCGAAGACGAGAACTGCGCCCGCGGCGTTCATCGAGCTGGCTACGGTCCCATCCTTGATTCGTAAGTCGAGGCGCCGTTTGCCGGTCTTCGCGTCGAAGAGCAGCAGGCGGTTGTCGGTGGCCCATGCCGCCAAGTCGCCGTTCGAAATGAATCCGCACAGGTTGTTCAGCTTGCCGCCGGCCTGACATTCCACAACACTGCCGGGGGGCGGTTTCGGCGGGGTCATCACAATCCACGGGGTTGCCGCGTATGCGACGGTGCTTATCGCCCCTACTGCCAGGACCACTATCATTCGACGGATTGACTTGTACATCCGGACCACTTTCGTTCGGTTTCTTGAGCGCAACATGACTGCCATGCTGTGGATTAGACGCCCCTCTACCGGGTTTTATTCCAGCTTTCTTCTGCCAAATCCCCGTCGGTCAGAGACCGACGCTACAACACTACGTCCACACCCTGTAGCGGCGGTCTCCGACCGCCGGCGTTTGTCACTTCACCTCCAGGTTGAAGCTCTCGCTGTGGCTGTTGAACTCGGGGGCGTACAGACACTGGATGCTGGCGATGCCGCTCTGATAGTTGCCCTTCAGTTGCACCCGCACGCTGTACTCGAAGACGTACACGCCCTTGGGCAGGTAGTGGATGAAGAAGTGGCTGGCCGTGTCGCGGGTGCTCTCGTAGTACATCACCCCGTCCTGATACTTCGCCTGACTCAGCACGTTCACCGGCTCGGTGCCGCTGCCGCGCTGATCCTTGAGGTGCACGTACTCCATGTCGCGATCGACGCGCACCTCGATCCGGCAGACCAGCTCGTCGCCCACCGCCAACGCCCCCTTGACCGGTTCGAGAACCTGCCCCTTCTTCGTCGTCTCCTTGCGGTAGAGCGTCTTCTTTACCTTGAGCGGCGTGCCTTCATACGGCGTGATCTTGGTCATGTCCTCCAGATACTGCCAGTGCACGCTGCCCCAGCTCACACCCGCATCGCTCTTCTTGACCTCGATCTTGCCCATGGCCGGCTTGATCTCGCCGCGCACGAATTTCTGCTCGTAGAACCCGGTGCCGGCTTCGACCTTCTCCGGCTTGATCGTCTCGCCGCCGAGGCTGACCTCCACCAGCGCGTCGCTGGTCAGCAGATTGGTGCCGCGCAGCAGCAGCCCGTAAACCGCATCCGCCGTGGCCTTGGTGGTCTTCCAGTCCTGCGTCTGCTTCTGCTTGAGCAGCCAGACCTTGCAGTCCTCGACCGCCTGCGCGTCGCCCAGGACCTCGTCGAACGCCTCGATCATCAGCGCCTGCGTCTCGATCGGTGCCCGGTACCACCACCAGCTCAGCTCGGTGTCGCGCCAGAACAGCCCCATCTCCTCGTTGCTCACGCTGAATTCCTTGATGGACTTCATGATCGCCAGCGGAGTCTCGGCATCGCCGAACCGCTTCAAGCCGATGGCCAGATGGCCCTGCGATTGCCGGCAATCCAACTTCAGCCAATATTTCTTCGCTTGGCCAATCCAGTAGTCCAACGCCTCTTGGTGCTCCTTGGCGATCGGCCGGTCCTTGAGGAAGAAACTGCGGCCGTACAGGTAGAACGCTACCGTGGAATTGAGATGGTTGTCGTCCTGGTGCCCGTTCCTGAGGATTTCGCGGTACATCCGGTCCATCCAGACGTCGAGCGCGGCGAGCGACTTGAGTGCCGGTGCCATGTCCACCTTCTCCGCCCCGAGATGCCGCATCCGGCCGAACCCGGTGGTGATGTAGAGGGTGATATACTCGTCGCCCCGGAATCCCGGGAACCACGGCCACAGGCCGTCGCCAAGCTGCATCTGCGCGAGTTTCGCGAACGTCTGCTTCGTCTCGGACTCCAACCGGTTGGCGTCGAACAGGATGCCGACGTTGCGCCGCGCCTGGCTTTCATCCTTGGCTTCGCGCAGCCACGGCGTCTCTTCGAGCATCACCGACTTCAGGTCCTGGTTCTTCTCCAGCGGGCTGTCCAGCGCCGGGGTGTTCTTCCATTGATCGAAGATCCGCCGGATCTTCGGGTTGGAGTTGGCGATGAACTGCGCCAGCGAATTGGCGTAGAGCCGGTTGAACGTGACCTCGCTGCACTCGTTCTGGGATTCCATCAGGTACGGCAGCGCCATCACCGCGTACCACGCCGGCTGGCTGACCATCTGAACGGTCAGGTTCTCGTTCTTCAGCGTCTTCGATTTCCCGGACTGCATCAACTTCGTGAACTCGAACTTTTTCGTCTGCGCGCCGCGGATCGGCAGCGGCAGCGACTCGGTCACCAGAATCCGCCGCGACAACACCGGCAGATACCCTTCCTCGCCGTCGCTCTGCCGGTCCGTCGCGCCGACGGCCTTGTAGGTCAGAAAATCGCAGCCGTCGGGAATGCTCACGCGCCAGGCGTAGGTCTTCGATTCCTTTGAAGCCACATCAAACGCGACATCCTGGGTCTTGAGTCCCAAGTCCTGCGTCACATCCTTCAGCGTCCGCGCGTCGGCGAAGGTCAGCCGCACTTTCCCTCTCTGCCGCGCCGCCGACTGGTTGGAAACCTTGACGGTGAACTCGATCACATCGCCCTCGCGCACGAAGCGCGGCGGGTTCGGCTCAACCATCAGATCCTTGGCCGTGACCGTCTTGTCGGTGAGGAATCCGCTGCGCAGATCCTTGTCATGCACAAACCCCATGAACTTCCACTCCGTCAACGCCTCCGGCATCGTGAACTCCATGCGCACCACGCCGTCGGTATCGCTGACCAGGTGCGGGAAGAAGAACGCCGTCTCGTTCAGGTTCTTGCGTGCCGCGACCTTGCTCAAATCCGGACCGGCCTCTGCTTCGCCGGGACCTTCATCGGCTGAAGAGTTCTTTCTTTTCAGCGCTTCCGCCCTGTCGCCATCCTGATTGTCTTCACCTGCCGCCAGTGCGCGCTTCGCAAATTCGGCAGCGGGCGCGGCGGCCGCGGAAGGGGCGGCGGCATCCATCGCCATCGCGCGTCTGGCGCGCAAATCGCCAGGCCTGCCACCGCCATCGCCTCCGGGTACGCCATACTGGTGCCAGCCGAGGTTCTGGGTGATATCGGCCGGGTAATGCCGGTAGGTCAGCTCCTCAACCGACCGGTAGTCCTGCTTCCATCCGCCGAGGATGTGATCGAAACCGACCGCGCCATTCTCGAACTGCGCGTTGACGCGGTCATATTCGCGGCGGAATACGTTGAACCCCTGCATCCAGTTGTGCGGCTTGTACTGGTCGAGCGAGGCGTCATAGAGCGTGGCGACCATCTCCGCCACCGCCTTCTTCGCGTCAGGGCCGGTCACCACCGCCGTCCAGCTCTCCTTCTTGCCGGGCTCCAGCTTGGAGGTGAAATGCTCCCACTTGACCGTGAATTTCTTATTCGACCACGGCACATCCACGACCCGGTTTTCGAGGTACGCCCGGTTTTCGCGGACATACGTGATGCGGATCGTGAACCCGCCGCGCATCTCCTCGGTGGCGACCTGCTCGATGATCTCCTGCGTCCGATCTTCCCCGGTCCAGAAGGCCCGGAGAATCTTGCCGCGATGCTCCAGTTCGACGTACGCGCGGCCCGTGTCGTAGCCGGTGCCCCAGAGCGCAACGAACGTTTCACCCGGCTCGACCGACCACTTCGGCGACGCAAAACGGTTCGCCAGCCGCACCGGGTACTTCGCGCCCTTAACATCCGCCACCTGCAAGGTCCGGCGCGCGGTCACGGCCTTGCCGAAGCGGTCCTGGGTCTCGACCATGGCGCGGTAGACGCCGGCCTTGAGCGGCGTTGTGAACTTCATCTGGCCGGTTGCGTCGGTCTTGAACACCTGCTTGGCGACCACCTCGGCCAGCTCCCAGGAGTCGGGGTTGGCCGGGTCGGGTTTGGGTTCGGCGCCGCGCAGCAGGGCGCGCCGGTCTGACCAGTCGGACCAGTCGGACCGGTCGGACAGGGACACGCGTACCACCTTCTCCGGCTGTTTCAGCGCGTAGATCTTCACCGTTCCTTCCGCCGCCTGCGGCTCGCCGTCGAGCGTTGTCGTGCCGACAGTCCACTCCACCGGCTTGTCCTGCGTCTGCCACTCGTCGGCGCCGATTGTCGCGGAGAGCGCGGTGTATCCGGCCCGCGCGCTCTGGCTGTCCGAGCGCGTTTCGCCGGTCGTGTCGGTTACGTCGGCATAGACCGTGTAAGTGAACGTGGGCTCGGTCTTCTCAGGAACCGAAAGATCCGGAAGGGCGGCGAACTTCACCGTGAAAGCCCCGTCGCTGCCGGTCATGGCCGTGCCGTGGGCGATGTTCTGGCTGGCGTCTCGATTGGGCGGCAGGCAATACCGCCCCCACCAGCACCAGTACGGGAATTGGACATTGCGCACCACCCGCCACTGGACTTTGGCCCCGCCAATGGCCGCGCCGGTGTAGGCCGTCGCCTTGCCGGGAACGGTGATTTCCGCGCCGAGCTTGGCTGCCTCCTTGGGCCGCGCCAGTTCGACTTGGAACTTCGGCCGCTTGTACTCCTCGACGTTGAAGCTCGCGTAGCCGTTCGGTCCGTCCTGGACCCGCAACGACATCTGGCCGGCGACCGTGCCGCCCGGCGCGGTGAAGCTGCCGGAGAACGCGCCGTAATCGTTGCATTTCTGCTGCTGCTTCGCCACTTCCTTGCCGTTGTTGTCGTGGAAAATCACGGTGAGCGTTTGCCCGGCCAAGGCGCTGTAGTTGTTGCCTTCCGTGTCCACCCGGTAGCAGATGCCCTTGTACTGGATGGTCTGGCCAGGCCGGTAGAGCGACCGGTCGGTGAAGAATACCGTGTACAGCGAGGGCGTCGACGCGTTGGCGCGGCCGAGAGAGAACTCGTTGTCGCTGGCCACGGCCTGATCGCCGCTCTGCGCCAGCAGCAAGAGCTGTTTGTTCTCGCCGGTGAAGCGGAACATGCCGTTCGTATCGGTCTTCGTTTCCGGGCCGGTCACGAGCTTGCCGTCGTTGGTGCGCGTCCAGGAGCGCACCGTTGCCTCCGCAACCGGCGCGCCGGTCAAGGCCTTGAGCACAAAGCCGTCCAGCAGGCCTTCGGAATAGCGCTGCCGGACCACCAGCGCCAGGTCGCTGACCCAGAGGGTCGTGGCCGAAACCTGGTTGTTGGTCTTGCCGAACGAGGCGTCGTGGCTGGCAAAGATGACGTAGAATCCCGGCTTCAGGTCTTTCGCCGCGTCCACCTTTTCGGTGCGCTGGCGGAAATCCGGAGTGCCCGGCAATACCGCGCTCCATTCGGCCGCCGGTTTCGCGGCGAGGAGTTCGGCAATGAACTTCTCTCGTTCGTTCCAATCCATACCGCCCATAAAGCCGCGATACCCCCAGCGCTGCCGGGCGACGAACGCGTTGAAATCGCACGGCACGGCGCGGAAGAAGACGTTGGTCAGATTCTTGTAGTTGACCGCGATGACCGGCCACGGTTCGTTCCAGACGCGCTCGGTGGTGATGCTGACCTGTTTGGCCTCGATCTGCTGAACGAGATTGTAGCATTGCGTGCCGCCATAACTCTTCGGGTGCGCACCCGCGCCGCGCTGGGCCAGCGTGCGCGCCTCGGCCCGTTCGTTCTCCGACTGGAGCACGGTCGCCCAGGCGAACAACGCCCGCGCCGAGATCTCGTGATCGGCCCACTCGTCCGTAAACCGCTTCAGCGCAGCCTTGTACGTGTCGTTCAGCTCTGGACCGACCGCCTGGTTCTTGCCGAATTCGAGCCGCCAGAGGTCAGCGTCAATGAATGCCGTCTTATTGGTGTCGCCCGGGTGGAATGCGAGGAGATTCTGTAAAAGGTTGATGGCCTTGAGCTTACGCGAATCGGCATCGGTGGTGGCCGGCTGCCATTTCAGGAACTCACCGACCGGCGCGAAGACCGGGCTGGCGGCGGCGATTTCGAACTCGTCCTCGGCCTTCGCCGCGCCCTGTTCGCCGGCCTGGTAGAACGCCAGCGCCTCATGCGCGAGGAAGTCGAAGAGGGTCGGCCGGTAGGTATCGGGGACCGTGCCTTTTTCGAGCAGGTCGTTGAATTGCTCGATGGGCGTGGCCTTGAGGACCTTCTCATTGGCGAGCGCGGCGGTGAAGTGTTTGTCGATCTCGGCCAGGATGCGCGGCAGGTCCCAGGTGGTAAAATCCTTGCCGGGCGGCGCGGCGGTCTGGGTGCGCTGTTGGAACCGCCAGCGGTTCTGCTGGAAGTAATGCCAGTACCAGTTGGCGAGGATCGATTCCATCACCGGCTTCATTTCGGCCGGGGCCTTTTCGATCTCGGCTTCCAGACGGGTGATCTTCTCATCCGCCTTGTTGCCTTCGATCTGCCCTTCGAAGGCGATCTTGGTGCAGATGGCCTTGATCGCCTCGGCGTATTTCTTGTTCTGAAGCGCGTCCACGATGATCGGCTGGAGTTCCTCGATGGCGGTCTTGGGGAGTCCCTTGTCGCGGGCCTCATAGACCTTCTGCCAGCTCAACGCCGACGCCGTTGAGACTACCGCCGCCGCTATCGTCACCACCGCCGCTGTCTTCAACTTGCTGATAAACATGGTCTGTATCGCTCCTTTCGCCATCGCCACCACATTCGCGGAGATGCCGGCTGCCGCCGCTCCCCCCGCCGTCCATACCATCGCCCCTTTGGCCATCGCCGCCCCGAGATCGGGTGGGACGGCTGCGGCGGCCGCATCTGCGCCCGACACCAGCCACGCCACCAGCGCCGGCACGCTGACCGAAACGCCGCGCCGGACCAGCCGGCTGCGCAGTTTCTCGCGCGCCCGGTTCAGCCACGAACGCAGCGTCACGTCCTTGCACTTCAGCGCCGCCGCCGTTTCCGCCAGGCTCTGTCCTTCCAAGTACACCATCACCAGCGGGCGACGGTACTTGGCCGGCAGTGCGTCGAGTTCCCGGTCCAGCCACTCCCGCAGCGCGGATTCCGTCTCCGGCGTAAGGTTCTGGCTGTCTGCCTCCTGCATCATGGCAGCCTCCTGTTCCCGAAGAAGCCGCCGCGCCCGTGCCGTGCGTTCGTTGCGGGCCGTGCAGAGGGCGACATGGTGCAACCAGCCGCCCAGTGCGCGCTCGCTCCCCAGCGTCCCGGCCTTGCGGGCCAGCGCGAGGAAGACCGCTTGCGCGGCGTCCTGAGCCGCATGGTTGTCGTCCAGCACGCGCCGGCAAACGCTCTGCACCATCGGGAGGTGACGTCGCACCAGTTCGGTGAACGCCGCTTCCGACCGTTGCCGGACATACTCAGTCAGCAGGTCCGATTCCGAGGTTTGCTTGTAATCGTGGGTCACGCGACTTCGCTTCCTTTGCCCCTATCCCCGCGCCGCTTCCCGAAATGTTGCAAAAAAAAGAGGCGCTTCCGGGTTTGTGGGGGAAAAATGTATGGGTCTGGATGTGATCAAGATGGGTTGAGAAGCCGGGTATCGGGTATAGCACGGGCATGAAAGCCCCTTTTGTGTTGAGATAGGACTGGCCGAGAGCAGCCTCGACAAAGCCTTGCGACGAAGCGTAAACGACAACGCGTGGGACGAAGAAAGCGACGAAGTGTGGCGTGGCATGGATAGGAGTAGCAGGTATCGCAGAGCACTTTGGCCACGAGAGACTGAAAGCCGACAGGGTGCGCGAAGATCATGCCCCTTATCGCACGAAAAAGGAGATTCGCGTGTACGAGTAGGTGTAAGAGTAAGGGAAGACCACTCCGGCCGACGGTCCGTACTCTTACACGTACTCGTACACTCCGATCTCTTGAACCA
>JBIJDW010000415.1:0-2852 GCA_044343885.1 Kiritimatiellia bacterium | reverse complement strand
AAACTCGTCTTTCACGTAGGATGCGCCCCTCAAGACGCTGTCGTCACTCCCTCCCCGGAGGACGAGCTCGTTGAACGTATCCGCCGCCGCGGGGTCCCAGTCGAACATCGGAAATTGCAGTTTGGATGGACCGTACTCGGACGTGAACTTCAGCCCAAAAGACTTCTTCTTTGTGTGAAACATAAAACGGGACACATTACCGTGCAACTTCAAGCCGCAGTTGATCTGGAATCCGGTGGCGTTGTTGGTGTCGATCCACTCGACCGACGCCGCACGGTACCTGGGAAGCAGATTAAAGTATAATCCTTCCGTCTCGCTGAACATGTTCGACGTGGCGGTGACGATGGACATGGTGGGAATCGCCCGCAGTCCGGGCACGAGATCCGCCGCGCCATTCTCTGCGTTCGTCACAATCCTCTGATCCATCTCGTAGTCCGAGGGGATTACCACGTTGGGTCCCCCCAACGCCAAGGGTCCAAGCCAGTTCGTCGGAAAACCCGGCGGATTGGCGGGCTGATGGATAACATCCGCCAGGAAGATATAGGTATGCGTGTCTATGTCCGTGGGAAAGTATCCGGTCTTGAAAGCCGCGGCGCGAATCACGGTCGTGTTCGCGATCGGAATCGCATGGGTGTACAACGCGCTGTTCGTGGTCGGTTCGCTGCTGTCGGTCGTGTAGTAGATCCGCGCGCCGGTGGTGGCGGAGGCGATCGTCACCGAGATCGCGTTGCTGTAGAACCCGCGGTCGGGCGTGAACTTCGTGTCGGCGACCGTGCCGATCATGCCGGCGATGTTCGTCGCGCCGGGCGTCGGAATGTAGAAGTACTGCAAGTCGTTGGTCGGGCCGATCCCGTAGGAGACATCGGCATACTGCGGCGGAAATTTCGGACTGAACTGGCAGGCTATGCTCATGTCGGGCCTGACCAGGGCCAGATATTCGCCGTCCTTGTTCAACGCGAAATTGGCGTGCAGTTCCCCGGAGAGAATGCCGTCGTTGCCGGATGCGTACACCAGCACATACGCGCCCGCCGCGACATTCGTTGACGGAAAGGTCCATTTGGCGAGGCTTCCCGCGTTGTCGGTGAGATGCCAGCCCAGAAGATTCGTTGAGGCTTCCGTGCCGTTGAAGATTTCGATCCAGTCCGACGTCAACCCCAGTTTGTTGGTGATTGTGTGCGAATTGTCGGCCATGAATTCGCTGATGACAATGTCGCCCCGCGCTGTTCCCGCCAGCCAGAGGGCGGCCAGGGTCACGGCGGTCAGCACTCGTTTCGTGGCTGGGCTGTTATTTGTCTTGTTCAATCAACGTCACCTTCACCGCCCGCGTAGATCACACGATCGAGTCAGTGTTGCGATTAAGCCCCTGACTCCTGTCCCCTGGCACCCCTCTCACTTCTTCCCACTCGCCAGCTCCCGCGCCACCTCGTCGGCCAGGCCGAGCAGTTTGGCGTCCTCTTCGGACGGTATGAACCGGGCCACGAAGTCGTTCCGCAAGGTCCCGCCACGCGCGGCCAGATAGCGTGCGGAGCGCTGCTGGAGGTCCGCACTGAGCTTCTTGTCCGCCACGGCCCGCTGAACAAATAGCACCGCTTCGCACAGTTCCACGCCCTCACGGAACATCTCGAAGCGCTCCGTGGCCACCGGCCCGTCGGGGCCGGGATAGAGAATGGCCACAAAACTGCTTTGCATCAGCCCACCCGTGCCGCGACCGGCAGGAGAAAGGGCATATCCGCCGATGGGGCGCTTCAGCGGGAACAGATCCACGCCGAATTCGCTCAGGCCTTCATAGCCTTTGCTCACGGCGCAAAGCTCGACGAACCGGCGATAGTCCCGAAGCGGCGAAACATCTCGCACCGTAGAGCGGGCCGTGTTGCAGAATGTGTTGCGTCGCGGTTTGTCCAGCATCCACAGGGGCGGCAGTTTGCCGGTTGGGCCTTGGGCCCAAACGCCGTCGGAATGACGGACGATCATGGCGACATTGGTATCGGTCCCGCGGAACTTCATCCCCTCCGCCCCACTATGCGCAGTGAAACTCCACTCGCCCTCCGGCCAGAGCTTGTGAGCCAGGTCCACCAATGTCGGATCAGGCAGGGGGTACTGAGAATTGTAGCCTAGGGTCGTATCGCCCAACAAGTCGCGGGCTTTGAGTTTCTTGAGGACTTCGCTCAGCACCGGCCGCCAGAACGCCTCGGTGAATTGATTGGGCATGCGTTCGAGCTTACCCGTGGCCGGGTCGAACACGGACACCTCAAGCCCTCCCCCCGGTCCGCCGTTCATCCCTCCCGTGCCCCAGCAGTTCAACCGCAGCGTGTTCGGTTTGCCGACGTACTTGACCACCATGTCGAGGTAGCGGTCGAAGTTCGTGAAGTCGTGCTTGAAGGAACCATCCGGCTGCTTGATCCACCGCACCAGCGACTCCGGGTTGGCGCCGGGGCTGAAGAAGAAGTCGCACGCCAGGTTGGCCTGCACCTGGCGCGAGTTCGCCTCGGCCACGATCGCCAGCGCTTTGCCCACCAGTTCGAGATGTCTGGCCGAGTAGTTCGTAACTCCATAGTACCGGGCCACCGCCTCCTCCGCGTGATAGAGGAAGTTCTGCACCCGAAAATCCTTCGGGTCCGGTATGGTCCAGGCGCACACCTCCACCCGCAACGGGACGGCGATGGGCGCCAGCCCGTCCGCCGAGATGCTCACCTGGCCCTCGTACAGACCCGGCGGCACATCTCTTGGCACCCGCACCGTGAACCAGAGCGGCGCCACCGCCCCGGGAACGAGCGGCTTCGGCTCAGCGCGCAGGTGATACAGACTCACCCCCTGCGGTTTGGTGCCGGCCACAGGGATCTCCGCAGGAATGA
>JBIJDW010000414.1:0-2873 GCA_044343885.1 Kiritimatiellia bacterium | reverse complement strand
TATTCCGTCGCCTGATCTGCCTGTTGCTGGTCCAGTGGCCGCTCGCCGGCCGGGTCGGCCGTGCCGGGGAACGCGTGGCGGCCACGGGCGCATCCTGGCCGATTGCGCGGGGCGATGCGGCGTTGACCGGCACCACGCCCGCGCGGCCGCCCGTCCAACCGGCGCTGCGCTGGAGCTTTGACGCGAAGGCGAAGCTTCTGGCTGCGCCGGTGATCCAGGACGGAACCGTCTACGCGGCGGCGGCCGACGGCACGGTGCAGGCCTTGCGGCTGGCTGATGGCGCGCCGCTCTGGACGTTCAAGGCCGACGCCGGGATCGAGGCCTCGCCGCTGATTGCCGGAGGCGTCCTCTATGTCGGCGATCTCGCCGGCACGCTTTACGCGCTGGACGCGGCGTCGGGCGGCCGCGCGTGGGTCTATGCCACAGAGGGGCAGATCATGGGCGGGGCGAATCGCGCCCCGGGCGATCCGTCGCTCATTCTGGTCGGCAGTTACGACCACCGTCTGCATGCCGTAAATGCCCGCACCGGGCAGCGGATCTGGATATACGAAACCGAAAATTACATCAACGGCATCCCGGCGGTCGGCAACGGAATCGCGTTGGTGGGCGGTTGCGACGAGCGGGTGCATGCGGTTCGCCTCAAGGACGGCGTCGCCGTCACCAACCTCTCGTCGGGATCCTATGTCGCCGCCTCGCCTGCCGTGCGGGACGGCCTGGCGTATGTCGGCCATTACCAGGGCGATGTGCTCGCCCTGGATCTGGCGAAGGGGCTGATCCGCTGGCGCTTTGCGGCGGAAGGGGCGCCCGCGTTCTTCGCGTCCGTCGCGGTGACCTCCACGCGCGTGCTGGCCGCGAGCCGCGCGGGTGTCGTGTACTGCCTCTCCCGCGACACGGGCCGGGAGATCTGGCGATTCCAGGCACAGGACGAGATTGACAGTTCACCGGTGGTCGCACGGGACCGGGTGCTTTTTGGATCGCGCGACGGACGCCTCACGATGCTTCGGTACGACACGGGGGAGCGGCTGTGGTCGTATCTGGTGGGAAGCCCGATCACCGCCGCCGTGGCCGTCGTGGACGGCTGGATCGTGGTGGGCGCGGCCGATGGCGTCCTCTATGCGTTCGGAGAAGAGAAGAAAAAAGGAGGAACGAAATGACGCCCGTGCTCGAATTGACTGCCATCTGCAAGGTGTATGGCGCTCCGGATTCACCCGCCGCGCTCCGCGTGCTGGACGGCATCAGCCTGCGCGTGGAGGCCGGGGAATCGCTCGCGGTGGTCGGGCCGTCCGGATGCGGCAAAAGCACGCTGCTCAACATCATCGGCGGCCTCGACCGGCCGACCTCGGGGACGGTGATGCTGGACGGCCGGGACCTGGGGCTGCTGTCCGAGGATGCGCTGGCCGGCCTGCGCAACGGCCTGATCGGATTCGTGTTCCAGCAGCATCATCTGCTGCCGCAATGCACCGTGCTGGAGAATGTGCTGCTGCCGACCCTCGCCACCCGCCGGTCGCGCGCGCAGCGGCAGGCGGATGCCGGGCGGGCGGAGGCGCTGCTGGAGCGCGTCGGGCTCGCCGACCGGCGCAACCATCGTCCGGGCCTGCTTTCCGGCGGCGAGTCGCAGCGCGCCGCCGTCGTGCGCGCGCTGATCAACCGCCCCCGGCTGCTGCTGGCCGACGAGCCCACCGGCTCGCTGGATCACGCATCGGCCCGCGCCCTCGGCGACCTCCTCGTCGAGCTGAATCGCGCCGAGGGGATCGCGCTCGTCGTCGTGACCCACAGCCCGGAACTGGCCGGACGCATGGGCGCCGGGTATGCGCTTGCCGACGGACGGCTGACGCGGGATCCGAGATATCAACATCCAAAGCCCAACAGCCAACACCCAACACCCAACGAAGACGCTGGCGCGGGGGAGAAGCGATCAGAAAAGAAAGGCCAATGGATCGGCTGAACGTCCGCCCTCCGGCGGTAGCCGGTGTCCGACCCGCCCCGCCACGCACAGACTCGTCACCCACACACCCACACACTCCCACACTCCCACGCACCCACACACCCACACTCCCACACACTCCCACACACTCCCCTGAAAGCGCCTGCGCCATGACCGACGCCCTGCGAGCCAAATTGGCCGACTTGCCCGACAAGCCCGGATGCTATCTGTACCGCGACCGGGCGGGGCGGATCATCTATGTCGGCAAGGCGGTGTCGTTGCGCAAACGGGTGCAGTCGTATTTTCGCGCCTCGACCCTCCGGTCCGCGCCGCCCAAGGTGCGCAGCCTGATCCACTCCGTGGCCGATCTGGACGTGGTCGTCGTCCGCAACGAGGCCGAGGCGCTGCTCACCGAAGGGAGCCTGATCAAGCAGTACCGGCCGCGCTACAACATCGTGCTGCGTGACGACAAGCGCTATCTGGCCATCCGCGTCGACCCGCGCGAGCCGTTTCCGCGACTCACGACCTGCCGCATCATCCGGGACGACGGCGCCCGCTATTTCGGCCCGTTCCCCTCCTCTCCCGTGGTGCGCGCGACCCTCGACTTTGCCGAGAAGCGGTACGGCCTGCGAAAGTGTCCGCCCATCACGCCGGGGGCCGACGACTACACGCACTGCATCAACGACATCGTCCGCTTCTGTTCGGCCCCCTGCGTGGGGCGCATCTCCGCCGCCGACTACGGTGCCCGGTTCGAGGAGGCCTGCGCCTTCCTCCGCGGCGAGCGTCTGGGGGTGATCGAGGAGGTCAAGGCGCAGATGGAGGCGGCTGCGGCTGCGCATGATTTTGAGAAGGCGGCGGTCTTGCGCGACACCTTCATCGCCCTGCGGGAGGTGGTGCGTCAGCGCGCCCGCGTGGTGGCCACGCCCGAACTGCGCGCGGCGGACGCCCG
>JBIJDW010000095.1:0-9466 GCA_044343885.1 Kiritimatiellia bacterium | reverse complement strand
GAGCGCCTGGGCATCGGTGCCAACCAAGACATAGGCGGCTCCCGGCTCGGGAAGCCGTGGCGCGGGCTGTAAGCGACGACGCGAGGCATGCGAACCGGCCACGCCCCACAGCAGGGTCATGATCCCGAGGATCGCCACGGCGGGCCACCAGAATATCAGTCGCCGGCGGTCCGGACGCGGCCGCCAGTGTTCGCCGGTTGTTGGGCTGTTATCGTCCATGTCACACATCGATCCGTGAAGACTGAATCAATCTGGTTTTACGCCCACATTGACCCGCTGCACGCCAGCGGAGCGAGCCAGATTGACCGCCGCCATCACGTCGCCATGTGGCACCTGGCGGTCGGCGAGAAGCAGCAACTCGCGGCGCGCGGTGTGGGAGAGCAGGGTGCGCATCGCCGCGCCCAAGCGCTGCACCTGCTGAATATCGGCGAGGCTGTAGCGCTCGTCATCAAAAAAAACGAGCGTTTCCGATTGCTGTGCGTTGCGGCTGACGGGGATGAGCACGGCGGTGATGTTTTCGTACAGGCCCTCTTGGAAAGGTGCGGGAGGAAGTTCAAAGACCACACCCGGCCGCAAGGACAGGCGCGTGCCGACCCAGATGAACAAGGCGCAGACGAGCAGCACGTCGATCCACGGCACGGCCGCCAGGAACGACTGGCCGATCCGCGATTTCGGGCGGTATTTGTCGCGCAGCGTCTGCGCCCGCCACATATCCCACGCACCGGAGCGTCCGATCATGGTTCACGCCTCCTTCCGGGCTACCGGCGCGGGGGCGTCGCCGGGAGCGGTGAGGAAAGCGACAATCTCCGTCGCGGCAGCTTCCATGTCGAGCGTGATGCGGTCAATGCGGTCGACGAGCAGGTGGTACATCGCGTAGCCCGGCGCAGCGACCAGCAGGCCGGCGGCGGTGGTGATGAGGGCCTGCAGGAGACCCTGAGTGACCTGCGAGGCGTCGACCAGCGGCACCTGTTTGTGCATCGCCAAGACGGTCTCGAGGATACCGAGTATCGTGCCGAGCAAGCCCAGCAGAGGGGCGGTGTAGGTGATGGTCACCACCGTGCCGATGCGGCGTTCTAGCCGACTGAGTTCCGCCCGGCCGGTGCCGTCCACGGCCTCGCGGATCGCGTGCCGCGACTCATGGCGGTGCTGGATTGCGGTGCGCACAAGCGCGGCCACGGGCCCCGGGGTGTCTTCGCAGATGGCCACCGCCTCGCTGTCGTTGCCACGCCCCAAGATCGTGCGGATTCCCTTCAAAAAGTCAGGGTAGTCGATTGCGGCGCGGCGCATGTGCAGCAGGCGTTCGAAAAACACCAGTGCCTCGCCCGCGCCCAGCACGAGGATCACCCACAGCACCACTCCGCCGTCACTCAATATATCGTGCATCGCGCGCTCCAATTCCGACCGTCAAGGCCGCATCCGTTCCAATCGTTCCAGGCGCTGGCGCGCCTCGGCCTGACCCGGCAGATCGGTGTCGGCCACATGTCGCAGCACCCGCGCCGCAGCGGCGGTTTTGTCCGTCTGGATCAGCAGGTCCGCCGCATTAAATGCAGCCAGTGTGAACCAAACCGCCGATTCGTCGTCGATCCGCCCTTTTGCGCGATCGTCCAGAAACGGGACGACGACGCGGGCATAATAATGCTCGATGGCCTCGTTGGTGCGTGTGAGCTTCTCCAGGCATCGGCCGATCTTGTATTCGGCCTGAAGGGCCATGGACGGTGTGACGTCGCGCCGCCCCAGCATTTCCCGATAGGCGTCCATCGCCTCCTGAAAGCGTTTCGGGTCATCGCCGCCCATCAATAGGTAACTGTCGCCCTTTCGGCCCCAGGCTGGGGTTCCCCAGTCGCTTTCCGGGTAACGGGTGATCACTTCGCTGAACAGCAGTACCGCCTCGTCAAAACGTCTCAATTCGCAGAGGGCGTCGGCCTGCACAAAACGGGCTTCGGCGAGCCGTTGGCTGGACGGGTAGGTTTTCCACAACCGGCCCATCAGTTCGACGGTCTGGGCCAGATCGTCGAGGCGGAATGCCGCTCGGCCTGCCCACAGCAGGGCGAAGTCGGACCACGGCCCCTCGGGCCAGCGTTCGACGTACAGGAGAAACCGTTTGCGGGCCTTCTCGAACCGGCCGTGATTGAAGTCGTATTTGGCGAGCCAGAGGATCAGGTCTGGGAGACGCGGCGCCTCGGGAAATTTGTCCAGGAAAGATTCGCCCGCGCGGTAGGATTCATCGTCGCGCTTGAGGCCGAACAGGCTCATGACCTGCCAATAGTGCGCTTCTCCCCGGGCGTCGGGTATGGCCGCCGCGTTCGTGAAATCCTGAAGCGCAGCTTCGAAGCGGTAGGCGCGGAAGTTGGCTATCCCTCGCCCGATGAGCGCCTCGCTGCGCACGGCCAGATTGGTCGTCACGGCGAGCACCGCGCCGTAGGTTTCCACGGCGGCCTCCACGGCCGTGCGCGCCGAGAGCAACGCCGCCAGGCGCAACGCGGCCTGTTCGGCGAGCGGCGCACCGGCGTAGCGCTCTACTGTCTGACGGAACGCGCCTTCGGCAGCGGCGAGATCCCCGTCGCGTTCGAGGGCATTGGCCGATTGGAAGAGCGCGCGGGGCGCAAGCGCATGCGCTCCGTAGAGCTGGTTGACGCTTCGATAAAGCTGGGCCGCCTGCTTGAATCGGCCGTCGGCGGCGATCGCGTCGGCCGCGCGGTAGAGATACTCCACCTTTCGCAGCTCGTTCGTGGTGGTGTCGTGAAGTTTCTGATACAGGTTGGCCGCCTCGCCGAAGCGCCTGATCTGAAACAGGGACCGCGCACGGCCGGCCAGCGCTTCCATGCCTACTCCTGTCTCGCCGAAGGATTCGATGTAAACCCGGTAGGCGGCGGCCGCTCGTTCATGCAAGCCCGCTGCGGCAAGGGCTTCGGCCAGCCGCATGTGGGCGTTGCGCGCTTCCGGGCTTTCGGGAAATTCGCGGATCAGGGCCTTGATTCGGGTCTCGCCCTCGTCGAGCGTGTTCGTGGTGCAGAGGAGGATGTCGGCGAGCCGGATGCCTGCAGCCAGACGCAGGTCCGGGCGCAGCGCCGCCTCGACGGCGGCCCGCGCGGAGACGACGGCGTCGTTGGTCTTGCCACCCGCGATCTGCAGCCGTGCCAGTTCGACAAGCGCCCGCACCCGGCCCGACTCGCCCGCCTGCTCATGCGTGGCGAGCTTCTGCAGCACCTGCGTCGCGTCGGCTTGCCGGTCAAGCCGGGCCAGAATCGAGGCGTGCAACAAGATGCCGTTTTCGACAAAGGGGTCGGCGATCGTCTCGCGGGGCTGCCGCGCCAGCACCTCGACCGCATTCGTGGCCCGTCCCAGCCCGTCGAGCGCCCGGGCCCATTCATACAACACGGCGGCGCGCAGCCCTACATTCGTAACGGACGCATCCAGTTCGGCATAGACACGCAAGGCGCCGGTGCCGTCGTCCAAAGCCAGGCAGGCCTGTGCGGCGAGCCGGCGCAGCGCCGTTGCATCAGCCGATTGGGGGTCCGCCGCGAGACCGCCCTCGGCGGCGGCTCGTGCGCCGGCCGGGTCGCCCGACCCCAGCAATGCGCGTGCGCGCCAATAAACAAAGGCGCCAGCCCCAGACTCCGCGAGGGTCGCGGCATGGGCATTCAGCGTTTTTAGGACATCCTCGTTCCGCCCCTGCTCCGCCAAGGCCTGCACATAGACGAGGAGCGCGTCGGCCCGCGCCGCCACGGTTTTGGCGGCATCCACAAGCGTCTTGGCCTGTCGCTCAGCCAGGCCGTAGAGCTTGTCTGCCAACGCGCTGCGCGCGACGACCAGCCCGTCAGCCGCTCGCCCAACGCCCGCCGTCAGAAAGATAAGAATAAAGATGGTGGATTGTCTGATCACGCATGCAACCTTGGTGTAAAAGAGGCCCCGATCCCGGTTTGAGCGCCCACGCCGATCCGCCCACCCGACCGTTCACCGTTAGACGGTAGCAAAGCGCCCGTTTGATTTCAACGGAAAAGGACGAGTACTTTCTAATGCAGGAAATCGCGGGACCGGTTATACTCTCAAAACACGCAAAACACAGGTAAGGACGTTTCCCGAATCATGAGCATATTGCAAACCATTACAGGCGCTGGCGATGTGGGCAAACTGCCGGCTCACGCCTTGCCGCTTCTAGCCGATGAGATCCGCGAACGGATTATTGCCGTGGTGAGCCGGAACGGGGGGCATCTGGCCTCGAATCTGGGCGTCGTCGATCTGACGGTCGCGCTGCTGCGCGTGTTCGACCCGCCCGCCGACAAGATCATCTGGGATGTCGGCCATCAGACGTATGCCTGGAAGCTGCTGACCGGCCGCGGCGACCGGTTTGACACCCTCCGCCAGCCCGGCGGACTCTCGGGATTCCAGAAGCGCGAGGAGAGCGCGTGCGACGCCTTTGGCGCGGGTCATGCCGGCACGGCGATTTCGGCGGCCATGGGGATGGCGGCGGCGCGGGATCGGCGCGGCGGCCGCGAGTCGGTGGTCGCCGTCGTCGGCGACGCCTCGCTCGGCAACGGCATTTCGCTGGAGGCGCTGAATACCCTGACCTCCGTGACCCGCCGGCTGATCGTGATCCTGAATGACAATGAGATGTCCATCGGCGGTCCGGTGGGCGCGATCTCATCCCATCTGGGCCGGCTGCTCGCCAGTCCGCGCTACAACCGCTGGAAGGCGGCGGCGGAGCACGTCGGCCACCGCTTGCGGATGGATTCGTTGCGCGGGATCTACCATCGTACCGAGCAGGCGGTCAAGAGCCTGTTTCTGAAGAACGCCTTGTTCGAGGAGTTCGGCCTGCGCTACATGGGGCCGGTGGATGGCCACGATCTCGGGGCGCTGTGCGACGCGCTCACCGTCGCCAGGGCCTATGATCGCCCGATCCTGATCCATGTCTCGACCCTCAAGGGCCGGGGACACCGGCCCGCCGAGTTGAATCCCGAGGCGTGGCACGGGGTCGGCTGTTTCGATCCCGAGGGCGAAGCGGCCACACCGGCGCCGCGAGGCTATTCCCACGTTCTGGGCGAGCGGCTGGGCACGCTCGCGAAACGGGATCCGTCGGTCGTGGCGATTACCGCCGCCATGTGCGGCGGGACGGGTCTCACCGGTTTTGCGCAGCAATTTCCCGATCGGTTCTTTGACGTCGGCATCTGCGAAGAGCATGCCGTGGTGTTCGCGGCCGGTCTGGCCGCCGAGGGCATGCGCCCGTTCGTGGCGATCTATTCGACCTTCATGCAGCGGGCGGTTGATTGTGTGATGCACGATGTCTGCCTACAGGGACTGCCGGTGGTGTTCTGCATGGATCGCGCCGGTGTGGTCGGGAGCGATGGCCCGACGCACCACGGGGTGTTCGACATTGCGATGCTGCGCTGTCTGCCGAATCTGGTGTTCATGCAACCGCGCGATGAGGCCGAGCTGAGCCGGATGCTGGAGACGGCGGTGCGGCACCCCGGTCCGGTGGCCATCCGCTATCCTCGCGATCCGGCAGGCGCCGCCGATGCCGCCGACGTCGCGTCGACAGCGGAGCCGCTGCCCGTCGGCGTTGCGGAGGTGGTCGAGCCGCTGACCGGTGACGGCCCGCCGGTCTGGATCTGGGCCCTCGGCGATTTTGTCTCCCTGGCGTGCGGGACGGCGGCGCTGTTGCGCGGGCGGGGCGTCGCGGCGGGCGTCGTCAACGCACGGTTCATCAAGCCGATTGATCGTGCATTGCTTCGCCAGCAGGCGGAACTCGGCGCCCGGTTTGTGACGCTTGAAAACGGCTCGGTCGCAGGCGGCTTCGGCAGCGCGCTGGCCGAAGAGCTGGACACGCTCGGCGTGACGAACGCGCGGGTGCACCGTTTCGGCTGGCCCGACCGCTTTATTCCACAGGGTACCTCCGCCGGCTTGCGTGAGCAGTTTGGTCTCACGCCGGAGGCCTTGGCGCAGGCGATAGGCCGTGCGATGTGCTGACCCGGTCGGCGCCCCGGTCGCTCCGGAGAAGGCGCAGATCGATGGGGGGCATGCATCAGCAATTGTAATGATGAGGCGATTGAGTCATCGGGGTCGGGGTCGGTATCGGAATCGGGGTCGAATTTCCGTTGGTTTTATCGATACCGATACCGACCCCGACCCCGACGCCGATGGTCCCCTCCCCACAATTAGAATTGCTGGGCATGCATGGGATCGGCTTGCAGGATCACCTGCATTCGTGGTATATATCAACCCGTTTTGTGTCCACAGACCCCGCCGGGCCCCACTGGGCGTCCGGCTGCTGCAACCCGAGGCGCCCGTGTATTTAAAAACGCTGGAAATCATCGGCTTCAAGAGTTTCGCCGACCGCACCCGCATGTCTTTCGAACCGGGGCTGATCGCGATCGTCGGCCCGAACGGCTGTGGCAAAAGCAATGTGTCGGACGCCATTCGCTGGGTTCTGGGCGAACAGCGGCCGACCGCGCTGCGCTGCGCCAAGATGAGCGACGTCTTGTTTAACGGCACCGACAGCCGCAAGCCTCTGGGACTGGCCGAGGTCTCCATCACCTTCGCCGACTGCGAAGGTATCCTCGACACCGAATTCAACGAAGTCACCATCACCCGGCGCGTGTACCGCTCGGGCGAGGGTCAGTATTTTCTGAACAAGACGCCTTGCCGCCTCAAGGAGATCCACCGTCTGCTCATGGGCACCGGCATCGGCACCACCTCCTATTCGGTGATGGCCCAGGGGCAGATCGATGCCATCCTTTCATCCAAGCCCGAGGACCGACGCACTATTTTTGAGGAGGCGGCCGGCATCACCAAGTTCAAGGCCGATCGCAAGGAGGCGCTGCGCAAGCTGGAACAGACCGATGCCAATCTGCTCCGCCTGACCGATGTGATTCGGGAAGTCAAGCGGCAGATCGGTTCGCTGCAGCGTCAGGCCGGAAAGGCGCAGAAATACAAGGAGCTTCGCGACGAGCTGCGTGGCATTGACCTGTTCGTCACCCGCCGGCGGCTGGGGGCGCTCGATATCCGCATCCGTGATTTGGATGCGGTGTCGGAGAAGCTGACAACCCGCCTCGCCAAAGAGCAGGACGCCGTGATCGCCGCCGAACAGGTTTCGTCCCGTATCCACGAGGAGATGCTCCAGACCGAGCAGCAGATCGGCGTGCTCACGGAGTCGGCCGCGCAGGCCGACAACCGCCTCCTCCGGGCGCAGGAGGTGATCCGCGTCAATGAACAGCGGATCGCCGAATATCGCGGCTGGGCCGAACGGGACACGCGCGAGATCAACCAGACCCGCCAGCAGGTCGAACTGCTCGCCACCCAGTCTGCCGAGCTGGGTCTGCACCGTCAGTCGCTAGCCTCCCAGTGCGAGCAGGCGCGCCAGTCGTCCGCCGAGGCGCAGCGCCTCTTCGATGAGCAGAAGCGCGCGATCGACCAGTCCCGCGCCGAGTTGCAGCAGATGCGCGAACAGTCGGTTGGCCGGGAGCGGCGGGCGGCGCAGTTGCAGGTCCAGATGTCTGAGATGGAGGCGCGCCAGCGCGGACTGCTGCTGCAGCATGAGCGGCTGGCCGCCGAGCATGCCCAGCTCGAACATCAGGTCGCCGCCGTCGAACGCGCCCGCGGCGAGCTGGCCCGGGAACGGGACAGCCTGCATGCCGAGGCCGAGACGCGCGCCGAAGCGCTGCAGACGCTGCAGGATTCGCGCGCCGCGGCCGAGGCCGAACAGAAAACCGCGCAGGAGGAGCTTTCGCGCCTGCACGCCCAACTCGCCGCCAAGCGCGCCCAGCTCGACTTGTTGTCCGACCGCGCCTCGGCAGACGATGAGCTATCGCCAGGCACCCGCCTCATCCTGGACCCAGCTAACCCGCTGAAGTTGGCCGCCGACGCCGTGATCGGCCCGCTGGCCGAGCAGTTTTCAGCCCCCCACGACCTCCGGCTGGCGCTGGAGGCGGCCTTGCGCGCCTGGTTGGATGCCGTCGTGGTTCGCCAGTCCGCCGACGCGACCGCCGTCATGACCGCGCTCTTCGCCCAGGGCCGCCCCTCGGCGGCCCGCGTGATCATCGCCGACGCGCCGGTGCCAGCCTTGCCAACGGCCCCCGCCGGCCTCAGGCCGCTGCTCGATCAGGTCCACCCCACCGCCGATTTCGCCCCGGCCGCGCGGCGCCTCCTCGGGCATGTCTTTCTGGCGGACACGCTGGATGCCGTTCCCCGCCCCCTTCCCGCAGGCTGCGCCGTCGTCACCCGCAGCGGCGCCGTCTTCCACGCCGACGGCACCGCCGAGGCGTGGATGCCCGAGAGCCAGGTGTCGAGTCCGCTCGCGCGGCAGATGCTCATCGCCGATGCCATCGCCCAGACCGACGCGCTCGAGGCCGACGCTACCGCCATCCGCAAGCGCCTCGAACAGGCGTCTGCCCGCTGTGCCGAGCTCAAGGAGGCCGAAGTCCAGACGCGCCGTCAGCTCGACGACGCCAAACGGCTGGCCGCCCAGAAGGACGGCGAATTCCAAAGCGTGGCGCGCGACGCGGAGCGATCCCGCCAGCGGTTTGACGTCATCAGCCGCGAACTGCAGGCGGTCCAGTCGAAGACCTCCGGCGACGGCGAGCAGCGGCAGACGCACGCCGCCGAGTTGCAGGCCCTGACCGCCGCCCGCGAGCAGGGGATCGAGCGTTCGGCGGCCATCGCCGCCGCCCTCCAGGAACTGGAAGGGACGCAGAATGAAATTGCCGACCGCCTCGCCGACGCGCGCCTTGCCTACCAGGGATTGATTCAACAGGCGGCCCATGCCGAGAGCCAGGAAGCTTCGCTCGAAGCACGCAGCGAGGAGCTGGAACGCCTGTTGCAGGGACGCAGCCAGGGCGTGCAGTCCTACGACGAGGGAATCGAGCGGCTCACGGCCGAGAGTGAAGACCTCTCAGGGAAGCTGAAAGGCATGGTCGACGAATCCAAGCGCATCCACGTCTGCATTGACGAAGGTCGCGCGGTCCGGGCCAGGAAAGGCGTCGATTTCGAGCGGGCCGACGCGGCCCTCGGCGAGCTGCGCCGTGTCCACGAGGAAGCCCGCAACGAGAAGAGCCGCTCCGACCTTGAACTCGCCGAGTCGCGGATGCGCCGGCAGAACCACCTCGACCGCATCTACAACGATTACGGCCTCTCGGCCGACCAGTTGATCTCGCAACCAGACCCGAGCTGGCCCGGCGGCGCCGTCCCCGAGATTGCCGACGTCGAACCGCGTCTGATGCAACTCCAGACCGAAATAGCAGCCATGGGACCGGTCAACCTCGTCGCCATCGAGGAGTACAAGGAACTCGAAGAGCGCTACACCTTCCTGCGGGCGCAGGAGGACGACCTCGTCAAGGCGAAGGAACAGCTCTTCAACCTGATCCAGATGATCAACGGCAAGACCTCGGAAATGTTCAAGGCCACCTTTCAGCAGGCCAACGCCAATTTCGAGATCATGTTCACCAAGCTGTTCAACGGCGGAACCGCCCGGCTT
>JBIJDW010000413.1:0-2888 GCA_044343885.1 Kiritimatiellia bacterium | reverse complement strand
AAACCCGACGTCGTGGTGATCGAGACCAAGACGCCCGTGGTCGGGGCGCACTGGGAGATTCTGAAACAATTGAAGGCTCGCCATCCCCAGATGCGGCTGGTCCTGATCGGCGACCATGTGACGGCGCTTCCCGAAGAGAGCTTGGCTCAGTCGCCCGTGGATTACATCCTGACCGGCGGTGATTACGATTTTCTGCTCGTCAACCTGCTGGCTCATCTGGAATCGGGCGCGCCTTTGGCCCCAGGCATCTGGTACCGGCGGGACGGGGCCGTGGTCAACACGGGGCCGTTCCGGCTGGACCACTCCCTGTCACGCGCGCCGTGGATCGATCGCGACCTCACGCAGTGGCGCCTCTACTCGGAGAAGAACGGCAATTTCCGGCGAACGCCCGGCACCTACATCATGTCGGCCCGCGACTGCTGGCATGGCCGTTGCACGTTCTGCTCGTGGACGACGCTCTATCCGACGTTTCGCAGCCGCGAGGCGATCGATTGCGTCAACGAGATCGAAGATTTGGTGGAACGCTACGGCGTGCGCGAGATCATGGATGACGCCGGGAGCCTGCCGGCGGGGGCGTGGTTGAAGACGTTTTGCGAGGAGATGATCCGGCGCGGATTGAATCGGCGCGTTCGCATCGATTGCAACATGCGCTTCGGGCGACTGACCGCCGGCGAGTACCGGCTCATGCGTCAGGCCGGCTTCCGGCTCGTCCTGTTCGGCGTGGAATCGGCCAATCAGCAGACGCTCGACCGGCTGGACAAGGCACTCACGATCGAACAGATCCGCGAAGGCGCCCGGATGGCCTCGCAGGCCGGACTGGATGTGCATGTGACGGTGATGTTCGGCTATCCGTGGGAGGGTCTGGCGGAGATCGAGAACACGGTGCAGCTCGCCCGCTGGCTGTTGCGCAAGGGCTACGCGAGCACGCTCCAGTGCACGATGATGGTGCCGTACCCCGGCACGCCGCTGTTCCGCGAGCTCCAGAAGGAGGGGCTTCTGACGACGCAGAACTGGCCGGACTACGACATGCGCACGGCGGTGATCAAGACGCCGGTGCCGGAGGCGGTGATCAAGGATGCGGTGCGTCGGGTTTACAAGGGTTTTCTGCACCCCGAGACCGTGCTGAGGCGTTTGCTGACCACGCGGCACCCGATCGATGATCTCCGGTTTTACTGGCGCGGATTTCTGTCGCTGGCCGGTCATTTGAAGGATTTCAAGAACAACTGAATCATACGGAATCATGGGGAACAGATGAACACGGAACTGGCAAAAGGGGTCAACTGGGTCGGGCACATCGACTGGAGCGTGCGCGATTTCCATGGTTACCGCACCGAGCGCGGATCCAGCTACAACGCCTATCTGGTGGAGGGGACGCAGGTGGCGCTGATCGACACGGTCAAGGCGCCTTACGCGGCGACACTTCTCGGTCAGGTGCGGGAACGTCTGGGGGAGCGGCCGCTCCGCTACCTGGTCTGCAACCACGCCGAGCCTGATCATGCGGGCGCGATGGCTGCCGTAGTGGCGGCGTTTCCCGGCGTCACCGTGGTCTGCAATGCCAAATGCCGCGAAGCGCTGGGGCTGTATGGCGACACGGCGGGCTGGACGTTCCAGGTGGTCAAGGAGGGGACGAAGCTGGATCTCGGCGGACGCACGCTGCAATTCTTCGACACGCCGATGGTCCACTGGCCCGAGTCGATGGCAACCTATCTGATCGAGGAGCAGATCTTGTTTTCCATGGACGCATTCGGACAGCACTACGCGTCCGGGTGGCGGTTCGACGACGAGGCGCCCATGGACGAGGTGATGCACGAGGCCAAGACTTACTACGCCAACATCGTGCTGCCGTTTGCCCGTCCGGTGACGGCGGCGCTGGCCAAGCTGGGGACGCTGCCGCTCAAGCAGGTGGCGCCGAGCCACGGCGTGATCTGGCGCAGCCATATCGCCGACATCGTGCGGGCGTATCAGGACTGGGTCGTCTCCCAGGCGACGAAAAAGGTCGTGATCCTCTTCTGCACCATGTGGGACAGCACCCGGCTGATGGCCGAGGCCGTCGCGGAGGGGGCCATGGCCGAGGCAGTGACGGTAAAACTGATTGACGTCAACGCCACCGCCGACACCGACATCGTCGCCGAAGTGATGGATTGCGCCGCGTTGGCGGTGGGGTCGGCCACGCTCAACATGGGGATCATGCCGCGACTGGCGGCGACGATGACCTACCTGCGCGGCCTCAAGCCGGCCGGCAAGGCGGGCTTCGCCTTCGGTTCCTGCGGCTGGGCGACCAAGGGCGCCGAAGAGGCGGCCGCCTATCTGGCCGCCATGCAGGTCGAGATCCTGCACGAGCCGATCACCTGCCGCTTCCGTCCGGATGCCGCCACGCTCGAGCGCTGCCGAGAAGCCGGCCGCCTGCTGGCGAAACGGGCGCTGACGGCGGGATAGGGAGAGGTCAAAAGATGAACACGGAAAACGAAATTAAGAGTTTTATCCGGCATCGTGCATATGCGGTTGACTCTCCACCCGTGGAGCAGGTGGAGAGACTGATTTACTTAGCGCGGGGAGAGAAGGTGTTGCTGGACTCCGATCTGGCCACGCTCTACGGCGTGTCCACCGGGGCGCTCAATCGCGCCGTCCGAAGGAATGCCAACCGCTTTCCGCCAGACTTCATGTTCCAACTGACGGCGGAAGAGGCAGACAACTTGAAGTGCCAATTTGGCACTTCAAGTTCTGGTCACGGCGGACGTCGCCGCTCTTTACCCAACGCCTTCACCGAGCAGGGCGTGGCCATGCTGTCCAGTGTCTTGCGGAGCGAGCGGGCGGTGCAGGTCAATGTCGCGATCATGCGCGCCTTCGTGAGTCTGCGCCGGATGTTCAGTGCCAACGAGGCATTGGCC
>JBIJDW010000094.1:0-9491 GCA_044343885.1 Kiritimatiellia bacterium | reverse complement strand
TCATTGTCGATGAGCAGCCCGCGCACGCGGTAATTGACCAGAATCTGATAGGCCACGCCGGCCGCATAACTGTAGAATCCGCCCTCGCGGGCGGCTTCAAGCAGGACCGGGGCCGACATCTCGACCGACCATTCGGGGAGGCGGGTGCCGTCCGTGAGCGTGGTGCGGAGAATCAGACGGCCCGGATGCGACGAGACCTCGGCGTGAACGCCCTGGTTGGTGCCGGTGATGATCGCCGCGCCAGCGGGAATGTCGGCATTGATCCGGCGGTAGGTGCCCGCCCAATCGCTGTGTTCGCCAAACAGGCAGATGCGTCCGGGTACGGAAATGCGCATGACGGAATTCCTTAACTGCGGGTGATTTCAAGACCGGTGTGCGAAAGGGAGACATCGACAAAGCGGGCGCGTCCATTCGGCGGGTGATCCAACAGCTCCCGCCGCAGGCGCGCGCCCTGCTCCGGCGTGTCAGCCAGCAGGAGCATGTACCCGCCGCCACCCGCGCCGGTCAGCTTGGTGGCGGCGAGCCAGGGCGACACGCGGTCGATGATCGCCTGCACCTCGGGCGGATTGGTGCCGATGTCGAGCATGCGGTTCAGGAGCCAGCTCCGGCGGATCGCCTCGACAAAAACCGGCCAGTCGTGCCGCTGCAGCGCCTCCGCCGCGAAGTCGGCATTCAAGCCGATCGCATCGATGGTGCGAATGCGCTCGGCGTCGTTAAGAAAAAGCCCCTTGACGATTTCGCCCAGGATATTGTGCGCCACGCGCGTCAGCCCGGTGTAATAGAGCTGGAAACGCCTGTCGGCGATGGCGGCATCGAGCATCGATGTCGGCAGCCAGCGGATGACCGGCTTCTGCTGCAGGCCGGGGGCGCTTTCAATCTGCTTCAATCCGCCGACAATACCGCCGACCTGGTCCTGCCAGCCGCCGCCGGAGGTGAGGATCTGCTCCAGCGCGAGCGTGCGGATGAACAGATCCTGTTCGTTCCATTGCAGGCCGGCGAGGTCGCCGAGCGTGCCGAGCAGGGTGGCGGCCAGGATGCTGCTGGTGCCCAGCCCCGAACCCTTGGGAATCGCGGCGAGGAGGGTCAGCTCGATGCCGCCGCCAAATGTGTCTCGAAGAAACTGATCGAGCGGCGCAGCGCGCCCCGAGGCGTTAAAGGCGGGGTCGAACCCGGCCAGACGGAAGGCGGCGCGGGCAATGCCGAAACCGCTGCCGAGCCGCTCTTCAGCCAGCAGGTCTTCGGTGGTTTCAATCACCTCGCCGACGCCCAGATCGATGCTGCGAATCACGAGGCACGGCTTTTCGCAGACACGCGCAAACGCCTGCACCGGCGGTTGGCCGTTGAGGTTGACCGCCAGATTGACCACGCGGCCGCCGTGTTCGAGGCAATAGGGCGGGGTATCAGTCCATCCACCGGCAAAATCGATACGGGCTGGCGCGCGACCCCACACGATCTGATCCTCCCCCACCGCGCGGCGGGGCGAAACGGGCGCCACGGCCAGTTTGGCCACCAGCAACTCGCGCAGACGGCCGGCGGCGCGGTTCGGACGACCGGCGGCGGGGGCGAGCCGGTCACGCAAGGCCACGTCATGCACGGCGGCCAGTTCGGAGACGTGGCGGTCCTGAGACTCCAGCGGCGGCGGAAGGGCGGCCGCTGGCGCCCCCTCCATCCTGCGCGCAACGGCTTCGAGATCGAGCGACAGGCAGCGTTTCTGCCAGGCCTGAGCCGACAGGCGGGCGAGAACGGCATCGACGGACGCCGAGCGGGCGGTGGCGCACGCGGCCGTATCGGCCCGGCACAGCAGGTCAGCCGCCGAGACGCGCGGCGCGTCCAGCCAGAGCCGGAGGGAGGTGGGGTCGGCCGCGGGCCGGAGCGCCGTCATCCACGCAAGCAACGGCCCGCAGCGCGGATCGTCCGCAGCGAGCCGCGGGAAGAGCGGCGCGTCCTGGATGTCGGTGTGGGGGGCAAGCCCCGCCTGCTGGCAGGAGATGCCGCGCGCCTTCAGCCAGTCGGCCAAGGGGCGTTCCATCCATCGCGTGGCGGGGTCGGACAGCGCCCCGCGGAAGGGATCGTCAAAGCCGTAGACGCGGAGGCAGACGCCAGCCTCGTCGCGTAGCCCGATGCAATCTAGGCAGACGCCAGCAGGGAGATCGAGCGCCCAGGTGTTATCGGGAATGCCGGTGAGGACGTGGCGGTCGCGCAGCGTCCAAGCGGCGGGGATGACGGAATTCTCAATCCAAAGGAGTCGGTTCGCGCCGGTGAGCGGCACGCGCAGGTCGGCGTTGAAGATCAGGCAATGCTCGTGCGCCTCCGCCGAACCCAGGCCCACGGCCTGGGCACGCTCGGACGCCTGGGCCAACTCGACGGTGGAGGAGATGATGCTGCGACTGGTGCCAAAATGGAAGAATCGCCCGGCGGGCAGGGGCAGCACCGCTGCGGAAAGCGCCGAGATCTCGGGATCGGGCGCGACGGGCGCCGCGCCGAGAGCGAGGCCGAAACGGTCAAACAGCTCGTAGTGCGAAGGCGCGCCGCCCGCATACGTCTGGGTCTCGGAAGACCAGCCGCATTTGCGCACGAGCACCGAGACGGCCCGCGCGCTCAGCAGCCACACGCCGGTATCGAGGTAGAAGGCGTGGGAGTCGGCCAGCACGCGGGTCTTTTCGGGCGGCGGTTTCTGCAGGAAGAAATCCAAGGCACCCGTCGCCGGATTGCGGCAGAACAGGACGCCGTGGCGGCTCCCCTCATCGGGCGTCGAGCGAATGCCGACGATCAGGACATCGGCTTCGGGAAAGGCGGGGGTGAACGTCGGGTTCGTCAGCAGCACGTCGCCGCAGGTGATCATCACCCGATAGGAGGCAGGCGCATGACGGAGAATGCGGCTGTAGGCGTCCAGTTGAAAGTCGATGAGCCTCTGATCGGGTGCCTGTCCGGCGTGCGCTGGCAATAGCGGCAGGGGCAGCAGCGGCTTGCCTTCGGCGGCGTAGGCCGGGAGACGGCGGCTCTGACCGCTACCATGGACAATCAGTTTGCGCGAGGCGTTCAGCCAGGATTCAAACCCGCCGGTCGGCCGCGCGGGCGACGCCTGCCACGCCTGATGGAGCAGATGGGCCGTGCCGCCGCCCGATCCGAGCTGACTGCCTGGCGGGTCGGAGGTGACAAAAAAACCGGACGACGCCGGGTTCCACGGCTTGAAGCCGGTGACACCGGCGGCGGGGAGCGAGAGCAGGCAATCCGTGTTTTCCTCAACGTGCATACGCGCAACCCTTTATCTTCTGCATATGATCTCTCTTGCTGCTCGTGTGGTGTTCCGGGACGGACCGGCTGCTTGCCGATACACCCCGCACGCGCACCCGCTTTCTGAAACCGCTGCAACCAGTAGAAGGATAACAGGAAAGCGGGCGCAGTTCAAAGAACTAAGTTCAGCAGGATCAGTACTGGAATGTGGTGCCATCCAGGATGTCCTGGTCGTCGGCAAAGCGTTGGATGAACAAGAAAGTCTGGTGCGTAAGACGGAGTTGGATCGAATGGCCGCGATGTTGAGTCGCCTGGGAGGACGAGTCTACTGCGTCGCGGAAAATTCCGTTCCTTACGGAACCAAACCGGAGAAAGTCGATCCCGCTCCCGATTTCGATTTCTATTCATAAAAATTACTTTTCGGTCGGCACTTAACTAGAATTGCTGGTGGGGTTAGCATGCGGCTTGACGTTGGAGGGACTGAACGGGTATTCTGTAATCCGATTATGAACGAATCGAACGAACAGTCGTCGGGCGTACCGCAGAACGCAACCGTGCGGATGCATCTCGCCGGAAACCATCCGCCTAGCAGCGATGCGCGAGATGGGGGCATGCGTACCGTGCGTATAGTTTCGGATGATAGCCCCGATGCTCAGTTGACAGGAGGGGATTCCCTGTTCAGCCAGTATGCGGTGGTGAGCCGGATCGGCGATGGCGGGATGGGGGTTGTCTATCTGGCTCGCGATCGGCGGTTGGGGCGCTTTGTGGCGATCAAGCGACTCAACCGGCAGGCCCAGGGCATACCGAGTCTGCGACAGCGGTTTCTGCTTGAGGCGCGCGCGGTGGCGGCGCTTAATCACATCTACATTGTCCATGTGTATGCCTTGGGCGAGGATTCCGACGGCCCGTACATCGTGATGGAATATGTCGCGGGACCCGATGGCCTGACGCTGCTGGCACCGGATGACGTGACGGACGGGGCCTCTCGCCTGCCGTCGTTGCCGCTGACACTGGATCAGCATATCACCCGCAATGGCCAGCTCACGGTGGCGGACGCCATTACGTTGCTGGTGAAAATTGGTCGGACCGTTTCCTATGCGCATGACAATGGCGTCATCCACCGTGATCTCAAGCCCAGCAACATCCTGCTCGACAAGACGAGCGAACCCAAGATCGTTGACTTCGGCCTGGCGCGACTGATGCGCGCCGAAGAGAACAAGCTCACGGTCCCGGGCGAGAAGCTGTTGTCCATGGGCTATGGCTCGCCTGAGCAGGAGCAGGACGCGAGCCTCTCGGACGAGCGTTCCGACGTTTATGGTCTGGGGGCGATCCTCTACTTCACCATCACGGGCCAGAATCCCCGCTATTTTCGCGAGCAAGACATCCCCCTGGTGCTGCGCGAGGTGTTAATCAAAGCGCTGGCGACGGATCGTGAACAACGGTGGCCTTCGGCTGCGGCGTTCACCGAGGCGCTGCATGCCGTTCAGAACAAGACCAAGATCGAGGCGCCGACCGTCAAGACCACGTGGCGATGCAAGTGGTGCGACACGGTGAATCCGCTGACCATCCGCTATTGCGCGGAATGCGGCTGGGACGGTGGCGAATCCTGTACCGAATGCGGGGCCGACTCCTTTGTTGGCGTGCAGTATTGCGGCACCTGCGGCGCCGATTCACGTGCGTACGAGTCGGTCAAGCATCTGCTGGAACGGATGCGATCTGCCGTCGAACGGCACCAATACGAGCGGGCGGTGGCGTTTGCCGGCCGGGCGCATGTCTTTGAGCCGGCCGGTCCCGCCGGCCGCCAACTGGTCAAGACCATCCGCGATTTGCGCGAGCAGTCCGAGCGGGCGATCACCCAGCGCGAACGTCTGAAGGAACTGATTCCGATCGAGCTAAAAGCCGAAAATTACGAACGGGCGCACACGTTCATCCACGAATATCGCGAGCTTTCCGGTGACACGCTAGCCTTTGGCGATGACGAGCGACGGCTGACGGAACTGACCGTGCAGCGCGATTTATCCCGTGCGCATCTGTTCATCAAGAACGGCGAGTGGAGCACGGCGGAGCGCATTTGCCTGGAGCTGCTGGGATCGGTCGCCCCCGGGGATGCCGCCTGCCATGCCCTGCTGCGGCGGATTCGGACGCGACGCTGGTCGGTGTGGATGGTCCGTTGCGCGGCAACCCTGCTGGCGCTTGTGCTGGCTTATGTGCTCAGCCTCGCACCCGCTTTTTCGCTCGGCGGCGGGAAACCCGCGAACAGCCTGCTCCGCTTTTACGACATCGCCCTGACGCTGCACAAGCAGGGAGTGTTCGGCCCCGCGTTGCGCGGCTATGCCGGGTGGTGGGGCGTCAAGACGTTTGAAGATGATCCGGTCACGGCAGGCAACACGGCAACCGCCTTCCCGCCGCCCGCAGAACTGCCCGAACTACTCAAGATGCAGAGCACGTTCATGCAGCAGTTGGAGGATCTGAATGCCGAACAGCGGCAGTTCCTGTCCACCTGGCCCGATGCTTACCGGCGCGAACTCGTCACCTTGATTGACCGACGGCAGGCGGCCGGTGATTACGATGGTGTGATCGCGACACAGGCCGAGATTCAGCAGTTTCAGAACACCCGGCAGATTGGCACCGCGCCGACGCTCGAATTTGACGAATTGGAGACACTCCGAGAGAAGTACCGGCGGATGCTCAACGAACAGAAGATCGGGCGCGAACGCAAGCGCATTGCGCTTTCACGCAAATATACCAACGACCTGAATGACCTGTTGCGCACCCACACCCGCGAAGGCCGGCTGGAGATCGCGGCGGTCGTCAATGCGGCGATCAAACGGGAGCGGAGCAGCGCCGATCTGCTGGAGGCCGAGGCGGCGCTGGCCAAACTTCCCGATGGCGCGTCGGATGTCGCGCCCAAAGTGGTCGGCGTGGCGCCGAGCGCGACCGGTCTGAATGAGTTGCAGACGCGATGCCTGGCGCTGAACACCAATCTGGCCGTGATTGAACAGGAATACGAGACCAAGCGCGCGAAATGGCCCGATCAGTACAGTGAAGCGCTGAAGTCGCAAATGACGAAATGCCAGAAGGCCGGCGATTACTTCGGCTGGGAAAGCGCCAACACCGAACACGAACGATTTCTGATTGATCGCCGTCTTTTAGAAGCCCATATCGTCACCGACCCGGCGCTCCTGCGCGCGCTTCAACTTCAACATATCCAGCAGTTGCGGGAGATCGGAAAGAACCGTTCGCAGGCCGTGCGGAAACTGTTTGACGGCCAAACCGCCAAGCTTGACGAGTGGAAGAAGACGCTGACGCGGAACGGTGAGATGGAATTGGCGGCGGCGGTGAATGCCGAAATGCGCCAGCTTCTGACGCGACAGGAATATGTGGCAGCCGTCCGAGATCTGACCCCGCCCCCGGTGGCATCCACCAACAGTCCATCCATCGGCACCGGTGTTAAATAGCAGGAATGACGCGTTTAAAAGGAGACGGCAATGGTCGATTGCATGGCACGGGTGATCGAGCAACACAGGCTTTCTGCGGACTATTTCATGTTGCGACTGGAGGCTCCGGAAGTGACCGCAACCGCTCGCCCGGGGCAATTTGTCCATGTGCGCGTCAGCGGCTTGGGCGATGCCGCGTTGCGCCGGCCGTTTAGCATTTACGGCGCGGATCAGGGCGTGCTGGCGCTGGTCTACAAGACCGTCGGCCGCGGCACCGAGCAGCTGGCGCGCCTGGCGACCGGCGACTCGGTGTCGGTGATCGGCCCTTTGGGAAACGGGTTCCCTTTGGATTGCGGTGAGCGCGTGCCCCTGCTGGTGGCGGGCGGGTACGGCGTCGCACCGCTGAGCTTCCTGGCGCGGCGACTGGGCCGGCGGGGCGTGCTGCTGGTCGGGGCGCGCCGCGCGGATGACATTCTCTGCACCGACGATTTTTCGGATCTGGCGTGGGACGTGCGTGTGGCGACCCAAGACGGCTCACGCGGTAAGCGGGGCCTCGTCACCGATCTGCTGGACGCCTGCCTCGCCACGTCGCCTGTGGTGCCATCGGAGATCTACGCCTGCGGCCCGGACGGCATGCTGCGGGCCGTCGGCGAGCGGGCGGCGGCGGCGGGCCTGCGCGCGTGGCTTTCACTGGACAAGCATATGGTTTGCGGCGTCGGCGCATGCCTGGCCTGCGTGCAGCGGCTGCGCCGGGCCGACGGAACCGAATGGATCGGGCGCGTCTGTCACGACGGCCCGGTTTTCGAAGCGAGGGAGATCGTGTGGTGAACGAAATCGACCTGTGTGTGAATCTGGGCGGCATCGCGATGAAGAATCCGGTAGCCGTGGCGTCGGGCACCTTCGGCTATGGCTGCGAATATGCGGGACTCGTCGATGTGAGTCGGCTGGGCGCGGTGACGGTGAAGGGCGTGCGCCTGCAGCCCTGGCCGGGCAACCCGCTGCCACGGCATGTCGAAGTGCCGGGCGGAATGGTTAATGCCATCGGACTTCAAGGCCCCGGCGTCGATGGCCTGATCCGGGACTACCTTCCGTTCCTGCACGGAGCGGGCGTGCCGGTGATTGTCAATGTGTGGGGGACGAGCGAAGAGGAGTATGCCGAGGTGGCGGCGCGACTCGACGGTGTGCCGGGCGTCGCAGGAATCGAGTTGAATGTCTCTTGTCCGAATGTCAAGGAGGGCGGACATGCGTTTGGAACGGACCCGCGCATCGTGGCCGCGTTGGTAGCGGCGGTGAGGCGGCGGACGCGGTTGCCGCTGATACCGAAACTGGCGCCGAACGTGCCCGCCATTGCCGTCTTTGCCCGCGCAGCAGAGGAGGCCGGTGCCGATGCGCTGTCGCTGATCAACACGATCCCGGCCATGGTGATCGACATTGAGACGCGGCGGCCGGTTCTGGCAAACACCGTCGGAGGCCTTTCCGGGCCGGCCATCCATCCGGTGGCGGTCAAACTGGTTTGGGAGGCGTCCCGGGCCGTGCGGATACCGATCCTGGCCATGGGCGGCATCACCGGTCCTGAACAAGCGATCGAGTTTATGATCGCCGGGGCGGCCGCCGTGGCCGTAGGTACGGCGAACTTCATCGATCCGACGACACCGTTACGGGTGATCGCCGGTATCGAAGCCTATTGCGCGCGGCATGGCTTGCCATCGGCCCGCGCATTGACAGGATCAATCCGGATCTGAACACGGAGCGGTCGTGCGGCGCCAAAGGAGGGTGACGAATGGACAACTGCATCTTTTGCAAAATACTTTCCGGGGTGGTTCCCTGCGCTCAGGTGTACGCCGATGCTCACGCATTGGCGTTCCTAGACATCGGGCCTTTTGAAAAAGGGCACGCGCTGGTAATTCCGCGGCTGCATGCGGTAACGCTTCCCGAGTTGCCCGAAGTCGAGGCGGCGGCGCTCGGGGTGGCGATTCGGCGTGTCGGAGGGCTGTTGCTGTCGCGCCTGCCGTGCGATGGGTTCAACGTCCTGCAATCGAACGGCGCCTGCGCGACGCAAGTGGTGCCGCACGTCCATTTCCATGTGATCCCCCGATGGAACGGACGCGCCATGAACTGGATCTCCGGAATGTATGATAACGCCGCCGAAATGACTGCCATTGCGGCCCGACTGCGAGGTGCGTGATGGATGAGACTTCTTTTCAACAGGCGGTTGAGGCTCTCGTGGTCAAAGATCCACGCTATGCGGCCGAAGCCTATTTTTTTCTGCGCGAGGCGCTGGACTACACCGTCAAGGCCGTGGGCAAGGCCGAACACGCCCCCGGAAGGATGCGGCATGTGACCGGGGCCGAGCTGTGCGAGGGTATCCGCGACTACGCCGTGCAGGAGTTCGGACCCTTGGCGCACGTGGTCCTCGATACGTGGGGTGTGCGCACCACCGACGACTTCGGCGAGCTGGTCTATAATTTGATTGCGGCAGGCAAATTGGGCGCAACCGATCAGGATAAGAAAAGTGATTTCTCCGGTGTGTATGACTTCGCGGATGCGTTCGTCAAACCGTACGAGGTGGAAGAGGCTCCCCCACCCAAAAAACGGCGGCGCTCGTAGCAGGCCGAGGCGCTTGCAAAACCTCCTTCGTCGGTTCTGCAAGCGCCGTATTCAGAAGCCAGTATTCAGAATTCAGAATTGGCACCCTTTCACGGGCAACGTGTTCTATTATTCTGACTCCTGTCTTCTTGCCTATAACTTCAAGCTGCCGCGAGGGATCGTCCTCGTCGTCGTCCTCGTACTCGATTTCCGAGGACGAGGACGAAAGACAAC
>JBIJDW010000093.1:0-9502 GCA_044343885.1 Kiritimatiellia bacterium | reverse complement strand
TCGCGTCCGGCCACGGTGCGATGGCTGACGAGTTGCATAAATTGCGCGGAGGTCTTGAACGCATTAAACCGGTAGCGCTCGCCGTCGCCGGTGTAGAGGTCATAGTAGGCGGGATTGGCGAGGGTGGCCCAGCCATTGGCGTCGACCATAAAGACGCGGAACTTCATGACCCATGCATCGCCAAAGACCGGCACGCCAATGGACTCGCCGTCCTTGAAACTCACGGCGAACGGGACGCCCCCGCTCTCGACCAACGTCACCTGCCGGGGGGCGCCATCGCGGGTCCGCTCATGGGAAATCCCCTTCATGGCATAGCCAACCACGAAACTGAGGGCTTGGGGCGTATAGATGGATTCCGTGAGTTGATTCTCGCCCATCCGGAACAGCGCCGCCTTGACGGAACTGCCGGGACGCAGGGCGCCCGCATTGATCTTGACCCAGGCGCAACTCAAGAGCGCCTCACTCGGAAACGAGGGAAGACCCGTTTCTACTCGACCCAGCTTTCGGCTTCTCCTTGTCATGCTGTCTAGTGTCTAATTATGACCCCTATGGTTGCAAGAGAAATGACGCCTTTTATCATGTCCACATCGGCCCAGCGCAACAGCGCCGCATCGCCCAGCCGCAGACCGCAGTAAACGCCCAGCGCGATCAGGGTGCGCGTCTCTCCGGTAGCAGCAGCGCATACCCGGCCCAGCTCCTCAAGCGTTAATTCGCGCCGTGAGTGTACGGCGAACCTCTTGCGGGTGATCTGTTTCCACGGGTTCGCCGTGATCCTCGCGGGCTTCTCCAGCACGCGCCACACGAGGGACAAGGAATTGATTGTCCCAGCCCCGTCATTTCTCCGGGGCCACGGACTTCGCCTGTCGATCCCGCCTGCCGTAGCCCCTGCTGCCCAGCCCCGTCATTTCTCCGGGACCACGGACTTCGCCTGCCGCTCCGCCTCGCGTGCCCGCAAGATCACGTCCGGAACACTTACGGCACGCACCCGTTCGGCGGCTGCCCGCTGCCGCTCGGCTTCCCGCTCGTCCGCATTCAGCTCGGCGTAGGTCTTGCCGCCGGCCTGGCGAAGTAGTTCGCGGCATTCGTCGTTGTCCGCCACGTCCAGTGAGGTCCGCTTATAATTGTCCTTGTCCCGGTCGTTTACATTGGCCCCGGCGGCCAGGAGAACACGGATGGCCTCGGCGTGGCCGCCGCCGGCCGCGTGGCGCAGTGGCGTGAAGCCGCCATGGGCTTGGGCGTTCACGTCAGCGCCGGCGTCCAGCAGCAGCCTGAGCGCCTGCGTGTGGCCATAGCCGGCCGCCTTGTGCAAGGGCGTCTCCCGGGAACTATTCGGCGCCGCGGCGTTGGCACCGGCAGCCAGCAAAAGCCGAACCTTCTCCGGATAGGCGGTTGCCTCGTGCAGCGGGCTTTTGCCACAATGGCACCGGGCGTTGGGGTCGGCACCGGCGTCCAGCAGCAGGGAAACCGCCGCGGGAAGGTGGAAATAGTGTAATGGCGTTTTGCCGCAGGAATCCTTGGCGTTGGGGTCGGCGCCGGCGGCCAACAAGAGGGGTATCACCTCGGGATGCCCACCGGCATAGTTTAGTGGGGTATGGTGCTCGGGGCCGCTGGCGGTGGCCTTCGCGTCGGCCGCCAACAACACTTGGACCGACTCACGATGGCCTCTCGCGACCGCCCGGTGCAGCGGGGTCTGCCAGTCGGCGTACGGTCGGCCGTCGTCGGCATCGGCGCCCGCGGCGAGCAACAGGCGGATCGCCGCGGCCTGGCCGCAGTCGGCCGCCCGGAACAGCAAGGTCCCCTGGCCGCTCCGATAAGTGTGACTGCCGGGCCGGCTCCACAAGACATAGCCCAGGCGCCGGCCTTGCCCCCTTTCGCAGGCGGTGCACACGTCCACCCGGCCGGCGGCGTACCAGTTCAGCCCGAGGACACTCAAGCCCAGCCAGGCTGCCACCAGCCAGCGGCGGCGTGACGGTCGTGCCACGGGCCAGCGCCAGCAGCCCCAGCCACCGACCAGCACCAGCAGCCAGCCGACGCCGAATGCCAGCCACAACTTCAGCACCCCATCAGCCACCAGCGGCCACCAAGGCAGCATCTGGGACAGCACTTCCTCGGGGGTCGTGGGCCCAAAGTCAGCAAATAATGGCCCCTTCATTCTCTCCATGACCTCCCGCAGGTGCTCAGCCTCGGTCGCGCCGAGCCAGAGCCAGGGGCCGAGCGTCAACCCGGCGATCAAGCCGCGGGCGAGTGTCTGGCGCCACCAGCGCCAGCGGCGGGTCAGTACCCACGCCAGCCACGTGAGCAAGTAGCCCACGCCGTAGAGTGCGCCCGTGACCCAGTGGAACGCGGCCGTGCCCAGGCCGAAGAGTAGCGCCCCGCCAAGCAGGCCAAGCAGCAGCTTCATTCCCCAGCGTCGTTCCGTGGTCTGGTACTGGATCAGGGCGAAGAAGACGAGGCCGAAGAACACCGCGCCCAGACCCGCCGCCGTCCACTTGAGCAGCGCCGGGGCGGGCTTCAGCAGCAGTGCCCAGGTCAGGACCGTAGTCAGCGCCTCACGCATTTCGGCCTCAGTATCTGATTGATAAGAAATCGCTTTTCGGCACCCCCCGGTCGACCTCGGCCCGCACAGGCCGAAATCATGCCGGACCCGATCTTGAGTAGCGAATTCATTGTGTGAAGCGTGACAGAAACGGGTAAAAACCTCAAGACCAAAAAAAACAGCGGCTTTGGGACGGACGGGGTATCCCCCGACCGGCCCAAAGCCGCTGTTTTGCGTTCCGGTGGACGGAAAGAGACAGACCGGGCCGGCCGCGATGGATTATCCGTTCGCGTAAATCGGGTCCGAATCGGTTTCGTAGTCGGGGGTGGCGTCATCGAAGCAAGGCTCGATGACCCAGTCGGCAGGCGGGGCGGGGCCGGAAGCGACGCGAACGCCTTGTTGCCACAGGCCGAGGTGACGCAGGATGCGTTCGATCACGGCTGGGCCGTCGATCAGAGAAACAATCCGCATCTCCTTTTGGCATTTTGGGCAGAGGAGCGGATCGGCTTCCCACAATCATGAGACAAGTCCCTTACTGGGTCGGTACAACAGCACCGTATCGGCCGTGCCGTTAATCCGCCACGATGACAAAATCGGCGGCGCATTCGAACCGGACGGGGTCTGTTCCGGACGACGAGTAGACGCGCAGGATGTACGTGCCCGTCGGAACGGATTCCACCACAATCTCACGCTGTTCGCCCTCCTGAAGCACGGGCAGGAGTCGGGTGTTTGCATCCCCCTCCGAACTCAGGGTGGCGATCAATTTCACGCCTTCCGGCGCCAGAAGCGAGACGCCCGCTTCCGCGCCAGCCTCCAGACGCAGCGTGTCCGTAAAGGCGTTCGCGAGCCGCAAGCCATCCGTGAAGAAGGCCGGCTTCAGATTGGGCAGCGCCGCAAAGCTCGAAACATCCGGAACCGGATTCAGCAGGAGCTGCCACGCCGTCGATTCGGGGAGATGATCGAAGATCAGTTGGTTGGCCGGGGTGTTGAAGTAGTAGGCGCGGCGCGCCGCATCGAGATGTTATAAGGGACATTCCATCCATAAAACTTTCGCCGGTTTAGCCGACCAAATTCGCTAGGTGGACCCGAACGGGAGCGACCACGACTTCTCAACGGGAGTGTTTACTGTCAAAAATGAGGCTGGGGCCGCAAAAGAACCGTTTTCGGGCATCACAAGCCTTGGGAGACACGAATCGTGTGCATGCCTCCGGCCGATGTCCTGTTCGTGGAAAGGATTTCGGGTGAATCGGCGGGCTTGAAATCACCCTGAATTGCTGTCTTGTCACGGAAGCGGCCCGCGTTGTAAACTGCGGTCTGCACACGGTACGTGCGAACGGGGGGCGTGAAGGAATGGCTGAGGGGAGCGATTGTGGCGGAGACCGGTGAAGCGAGTAAATAGATCGTTAACAATCACAACGATTCGTCAAGGAGGGGCATGCATGAACAGCTCACTAACTTCCGTGGGGACGCTGGCACTGACCGCCGACGGGCTGCAGACGCAGTTGAGCCTGGCCGTGTGGCACGAGGACCGCTGGAAAACGCTGCGCCTGCGGGAAGCCGAAGCGGACGGCTACCGCGGCGACGGACACGGCGCACACCTGGCCCTGCGCCTGGAACCCGTGTCGACGTATGAAACCCGCTACCGCCTGCGCCTGGAAGCGGAGCACCCGACGCGCGTTCAGTTGCGCCTCGCGCTTGCGGATGCGTCCGGGGTTTTCCATATCATTCCCGGCCAGTTGTTTGGCGATAATAACCTGGCCAAAGCCGAGCCGGGGCATTTCCCGCACCTGACCCTGCAGCACCCCGGCAACGTCTCCTGCTCGCCCTACTGGGAATTCCGTGCCGACCGCGCGTCGCACCCGGTCTCGCTCTTCTGTTTTGCCGGTGGCGTCGCGGGCGTTTCCATCACCCCCTACAGCGACAACGCCGGTGTGGACAGCCAGGGCGTCACGGTGCCGTTCGTGCGCAACGGTGTGTTCGCGGAGATCGCGCACGACGGCGGGGCCGATGCCTGTGGCGTCACCCTTCCCTACCGCAATGCGCCGTGTAGTTTCAGCAATAAGGACCAGTGGAAAGACGCGACGCTGCAGGCAACCGCGGCGGCCACCGCCGAGGGGCGCCTCTTTCTGCGTCCCGCCTCAGACCGACGTGCCGCGCACGACATCATCCGCCGGGTTTATGCTGACGGGCACGAGAAGCCGGCCACGCCCCTGTCGCGGCGCGAAACCATGGCCGCACTGGTGGACGCCTTTCTGCGTGTCAACTGGCACGATGCCACGGGACGCACCGCGCTCGGGACCTTCTCGGGCACAGCCGACGCTATTCAGGGCGGCACGCTGATGGCCGAGAGCTTCACCAACATGTGCTGCCGCGATCCGGAGAAGAAACGGCTGACCGCCTGGCGCATGGTGTCCGAGGTCGGCTGGACGGGCGGCGGCGCCATCGGTTACCCGCTGCTCGCAGGCGGGCACCGCCTGGGCGACACCGTGGCGATCGAACGTGCTGTCCACATGCTCGACTGGGTCGCCCGTGCCTACAACCCCGCCTCCGGCCTGCTCTGGGACGTGTGCGGCAAGGGGCAGGCACCGCGCACCGATGGCTGGTGGGCCGGCTACGTGGTGCATGGCGTGCACTGTGCCTACACCAATGGCAACGGCCTTTACTACCTGCTTAAGGCCTACCGTCTGGCGCGCGACGTCCGGCACGAAGAGCATCCCGACTGGCTGGCCACCGGCCTGAAGGCACTGGACACCATCGTGAAACTGCAACTCCCGGACGGCAACTTTGGCTACACCTACAGTCCGGAACGCCCGGAAGTGCTCGACCGCGAGGGCTTTGCCGGCGTGTGGTTTGCGCCCGCACTGCTGCTGGCGTACCAGCTCACGCACGACGCCAAGTACCTGGATGCGGCACGGCGCGGTCTGGCGTTTTACCACCCCGCTGTGCGCGACCTCAACTGCTGCGGCACGCCCATGGACACCTGGAAGAGCCCGGAAGAGGAAGGCGTGCTCGGCTTCATCCGCGCCGCCCGCCTGCTGCATGAGATCACCGGCGCGGAGTCCGCACTGGCCATGCTCACGGATGGCGTGCAATACGAATTCCTCTGGCGCTACGGTTTCCGTGCCCGGCCGCAAGTCCCGCCCCTGCAGGGCTCGCATTTCAGTTCGTGCGGCGGCTCCCTCACCAGCGTCTCCAACCCGCATATTCACCCGATGGGTCTCACGATCTCGGGCGAAGTCGACTACCTCGCACGCCGGAGCGGCGACCCCTATTACCGGCAACGCTGCGAGGACGGACTGGACTGGAGCGTGAACATCGTCTCGCTCTATCCCGAGGTCAGCGGTTACGGCATCCGCGGCGTGCTCACCGAGCGTTACTGCCCGAGTGACGGCCTGCTGCAGGAAACGTTCGCGGACGGGTCGCCGTCCAGCCTCTGGTTCAGCTACAACGCGTGGGCCGCCGCCGCAGTGCTCGAAGGACTGGCGGAGAGCGACGGATAGGATGCAAACAATCGGGATGGACGACCGACGCGAGGCGTTCGATCTGGTGGTTGGCCGTGTTGGTTCCGTAGCACCCCAAATGAGTGACCGGTCAATGGACCCATCACGCCCCCGAATTGCTGTCTTGTCACGGAAGCGGCCCGCGTTGTAAACTGCGGACTGCATACGATACGTTCGAACGGGGGGCGTGAAGGAATGGCTGAGGGGAAGGACGATTTGACGCCGATGATGCGGCAATACCGGCGCATCAAGGGCGAGTTGCCGGAAGGGGTGGTGCTCCTCTTCCGTCTCGGCGATTTTTACGAGATGTTCTTTGAGGACGCCCGCCGCGCGGCACCGATCCTGGGCGTGGCACTCACCCAGCGTGGCGGCACGCCGATGTGCGGGGTGCCCTATCACGCGCTCGACAGCTATTTGGCCAAGCTGATCCGGGCTGGCGTGAAGGCCGCCGTCTGTGATCAGATGGAGGATCCCGCCGCCGCCAAGGGGATCGTGCGGCGCGAAGTGACGCGCGTGGTCACCCCCGGCACGATCACCGAGGACGCGATCCTCGATGCCACGCGCAACAACTATCTCGCCGCCGTTTGCGCCGGCCCGGGCGGTTTTGGCATGGCGCTCTTTGACCTCTCCACCGGCGTCTTCACCGTCGAGGCGGTTTCCGGCGCCGAGGCCTTGCGCGAAAATCTGCGGCGTCATGCGCCCAGCGAATTGCTCGTGGGCGCCGAAGCCCGGCACGGCGCAGCGCTGACCGGGGCGCTCGCCGATTGCGGCGCGACGGCGGTGACCGAGGGGGACGACTGGACGTTTGAATATGACGCCGCTTATGACCGGCTGGTCCGTCACTTCGCGGTGCATTCGCTCGAGGGATTTGGCTGCGAAGGGGCGCCGCTGCTGGTCGGTGCGGCGGGCGCGCTGCTGCATTACGTGGTGGACGAGCTGCACCACCGCGTGGGGCATGTCCGCCGGCTCCAGGTGCGCCACGGCGAGGACTTCCTGCTCCTCGACGAAGCCACCTGCGCCAACCTCGACATCCTCCCCGCCCGCGGCCGGTCGGCCCAGGCGACCCTCCTCGGGGTGCTCGACAACACCCGCACGCCGATGGGTGCACGCCTCCTGCGGGCCTGGCTGACCCGTCCGCTGCGGCGGATCGAGGCCGTCAACGCCCGTCTCGATGCGGTGGAGCGCCTGATGAAAGACCGCGTGCTCCTAAACGGGTTGCGTGAGCGGCTGACGACGGTGCGTGATCTGGAACGACTGATCGCCCGAATTGATGCGGGGCGCGGCAACGGGCGCGACCTGCAGGCGCTGGGCGCGTCGCTGTTGCCCGTCCCCGGCTTGCGTGCCTTGGCGGAGGGCGCCGGTGACGAACTCCTCGCGGCGGCGGCGGCCGACCTGCATCCCCTACCCGATCTGGTTGACCTGATCGGACGCGCCATCGCCGAGACACCGCCGATTGGCCTCCGCGACGGCGGCCTCATCCGCGAAGGGTACTGCGCTGATCTCGATGAGCTGCGCCGGCTGGCTGGCGAAGGACACGCCTGGCTCGCCCGCTATCAGACGCAGGAACAGGAGCGCACCGGGATCAAGACCCTCAAGGTGCGACACAACCGCGTCTTCGGCTATTACATCGAAGTCTCTAAGGGACAGGCTGGCGCCGTGCCCGCCGAGTACGAGCGGCGTCAAACGCTTGTCGGCGCCGAGCGGTTTATCACCCCCGATCTAAAGGTCTACGAGCAGAAAATCTTCGGGGCGCAGGACCGAGCGCAGGCGATGGAGTATGAGATCTTCTGCACCCTGCGTGATCGGACGGTGGAACAGACGGCCGCCATCCAGCAGACGGCCGACGCCGTGGCGCGGCTCGATGCGCTGGCCTCGCTGGCCGATCGCGCGCTGGCCCTGGATTACACGCGACCGCAGATGCATGCGGGTGACGAACTGGTGATCCGCGAGGGGCGCCACCCCGTGATCGAGCAACTGCCCGGCGCCGAACGGTTCGTTCCCAACGACACCCGGCTAGATGGGCGTCGCAACCAAGTGGCCGTGATCACCGGACCGAATATGGCGGGCAAATCGACCTACATCCGGCAGGTCGCGTTGATCGCGGTGATGGCCCACGCCGGATCGTTCGTTCCCGCTCGCGAGGCGCGCATCAGCCTGCTGGACCGCATCTTCACGCGCGTCGGCGCAGGCGACGACCTCGCCCGCGGCCGGAGCACGTTCATGGTCGAGATGCAGGAGGCGGCCAACATTCTCAACAACGCCACGGCCCACAGCCTGATCGTGCTCGACGAGATCGGCCGCGGCACCAGCACCTTCGATGGCATCAGCATCGCCTGGGCGGTGGCCGAATATCTGCACAACACGCCGCAGATCAAGGCCAAGACGCTGTTCGCGACCCACTACCACGAACTGACCGATCTCGCGATCACCCTCGATGGCGTCAAAAACTACACCGTCCAGGTGCGCGAACATGGCGACGGCATCGTTTTCTTGCGGAAGATTGTTCCGGGGGCCGCCGATAAAAGCTACGGCATCCACGTGGCGCGTCTCGCCGGCATGCCCGGCGAAGTCGTCGACCGGGCACGGGAGATACTCGCCAACCTCGAAGAGGGAGAGATCGAAGCGGGGTTGCCCAAGCTGGCCAGAACCGCGCGTCGCAAGGCGAATGAACTGCCGGGACAGATGACGCTGTTCGAGCTTTAGATCAGCTTGATCCGCGGCAGATCCTGAATATCTACGCATCCGACGAGCTGGCCGGCGTCATCCACCACGGGCAGATCGTCGATCTTGTACTTTTCGAAGATGCGCAGGACATCCACGGCAAGCTGGTCTGAACGGACGTGAATGGGTTTGGGGGTCATCACCGAGCGCAAGTCCTGGGCGAGGACGCCGGGGTTGGACGCCAGCAGCCGCCGCAAGTCGCCGTCGGTGAAGATACCGGCCAGAAGCCCGTCCGGCGTGGCAATGCAGGCCGATCCGCATTTGGCGCCGGTCATCGCCATGATCGCATCCTGAACGGTCTTGTCGGGGGAGAGGACGGCGATCCGTTCGCCCGTGCGCATGATGTCGCGTACACGATAAAGGAGGGCGCGGCCGATGGCACCTGCGGGATGGAGCAGGGCGTAGTCCTTCTTCTCAAAACCCCGCGCGTCGATCAGCACCATGGCGAGGGCGTCGCCCATGGCAAGCGTGGCGGTGGTAGAGGTGGTGGGCGCGAGGTTGAAGGGACACGCCTCCCGCTCGATGCAGACCTGCAGGACGATATCGGAGCATTTGGCGAGCGAGCTTCCCGGATTGCCTGTCATGGCGATGATCGGAATGCCCAGCCGGCGAACCGCAGGGATCAACGCGAGCAGTTCGTCCGACTCGCCCGAGTAACTCAGCGCGAGCAGGACGTCCGTGGCCGAGATGATGCCCAAGTCGCCATGCAGGGCCTGGGTGGGGTTGAGCATCACGCTGGTCGACC
>JBIJDW010000412.1:0-2896 GCA_044343885.1 Kiritimatiellia bacterium | reverse complement strand
CGCAACCCGTCCCTCCGCCACGCAAGATGCCAGTCGGCTGGGAGTATTTTCTCACCCTCAAGCCGGGTGAACAGTTGGACCGGGTGACGGCGGCGATGGAGAATCATACACTCTCGGCCGACGTGCTGGCGTTTTTCGAGAAGGAGCTTTTCAACCGTCAGCACTGGGACGTGACCCGCAACAACATGGCCAATGCTCTGGTCTGGCAGGAGTCGCCCAATCCACGCCTACACGAGCTTTTCGCCAAGATGCTGGCCGACGAGTCCGAAAGCCCGGTCTGGCGCGATTACTGCCTTCAGTTTCTTTCTGAGTGTCTGAAATCGTCATCCGATCCGGATGCCATCAAGTCCCTTCTGACCCGCTACGCGCAGGGAAAGGACGGCCTGGCGGGGACGGCCATTGTGAACATCGGATTGCAGGAAGCGGCGGGGCGGATGAAGCCGGGCGAGACGTTCAGTCAGCAACTGGAGGCGCAACTGACCGACCCGGAAGTCGTCACCCCGACCAAGCTCAGCATTCTGGCGATGATCGGCAAGCGCAATGATGTCCGCCTCCTTCCGCTGGTTCGCACCTACGCCACGAACACGAACGACAGCCTTCGCCGCACCGCCATCGCCACCCTCGGTCAGATCGGCACACCCTCCGACCTCCCCCTGATCCGAGCCGGCCTGACCGACCCCAATCGTTCGGTGCAAATGGCCGCCACAGCGGCGGAGAAGGCGATGGAGCGGCGCAAGTAGGGCGGCGGACAGAAAAGCTGAAAACTGAAAAGCTGAAAGCCAGCCGCGCGGCTTCGCCGCGAAGAAACGATGGGGTAACTGGAAATGAAAATCCGGGTTGTCTTTCGTCCTCGTCCTCGTCCTCGGAAATCGAGTACGAGGACGACGACGACGACGAGGACGATCCCTCGCGGCAGCTTGAAGTTATAGGTAAGCTGAAAGGCGCTGCGCGCAAGGGATCAGGGTCAGCGATGCGCGCAAGCGCTTGAAGGGGACAGGGAAACAGCGCCAACGAAATAGACAAGACGAATGCCCATAGGAACGGCGCGAAGCGGGTAGGGCAGCGGCGTCCCTGCCGCGCCGCAGATCAAGAAGAATGCCCACAGGAAATGCGCGAAGCGGGTCTGTGTGTGAAATCGTCATCCGTAGTCGTCGCCGTCGTCGTCCACCGACCGATGCGACGACCGCAGGAGGATGTAGCAGGGATCGACCGGAGGGAATCGTCATCCGCTCTCGTCGCCAGCTCTCGTCCACCGGTCGGAGATAGAATCGGTTGACGATTACGGGTGACGAGTGCAGGCGAGCGTGGATGGCAGCAATTCTCATTAGGGTCGTCGATTTCGACTGGCCGGATGCGATCAAAATTAGAATTGCTGGAGGGTGAAGGGGACAGAGAAATAGAGTCAGGATGGAATGGCGCTTACTTACGCGATGTTTCCGATCATAATCCTAATCTTAATCCGTTCTCCACCAGCACGTGTTCGTCGAAGCGTCGCGGCCGTTACCCGTTGCGCGCTTCGAAGTCGGCCATGAAGCCGACCAGCGTCTGAACTCCGGCGACAGGGAAGGCGTTGTAAATCGAGGCGCGGACACCTCCCACGGAGCGATGTCCCTTGAGACCCTTCATGCCAAGCTTGGAGGCTTGGGCGATGAAGAGGTCTTCCAACTCAACCGTGGGCAGGCGGAACGTCACATTCATGTCGGAGCGACATTCCTTGCGGGCGGTGCCGCGGTAAAACGCCGTCGCATCGATCCGCTGATAGAGCAGCGCCGCCTTTTCGGCGTTCTGCTGGTGCATCCGCTCCAGGCCGAACGCCTTGAGCCAGCGGGTGACCAGGGTCAGAATGTAGATGCTGAAGCAGGGCGGGGTGTTATACATCGACTTATTCTCGATGTGGGTGCTGTAGCGGAGCATCGTGGGAAGCGTCTTGGACTCTTTTTCGGCAAAATCCTTGCGAAGGGCGACGACCGTGACTCCTGAGGGCCCCAGATTTTTCTGGGCACCGGCGTAAATGAGCGAGAACGGTTTGGCGTTGAAGGGGCGCGACAGGATGTCCGAAGACATATCGGCCACGAGTGGTGCGCTGGAGGCTGGAAAAGTCTTCCATTGCGCGCCCGAGATCGTCTCGTTCGAAGTGAGGTGCAGATAAGCGGCGCCTGGCGTCAGCTTCAGATCGCCGGGTGCGGGGACGCGCGTCGGCACATCCTTTTCGCAATCTGCGGCGACGGCCACCGTGCCGATCAGTCGGGCCTGCTTGAGGGCAGCCGAGCCCCAGCTCCCCGAATTGACGTAATCGGCGGTCTGGCCTGGGCCCAGAAAGTTCATGGGGATCATGCCGAATTGCAGGCTCGCGCCGCCCTGGAGCAGCAGCACCTCAAACGCATCGTCAAGGCCGAGCAATTCCTTCAGGTTGGCGATCGCCTCGTCATGGACCGCCTCGTACTCCTTGCCGCGGTGCGACATCTCCATGATGGACATCCCCGAACCTTTGTAATCGACGAGATCGGCTTTGGCGGCTTCGAGGACTTCGACCGGCAGCATGGCCGGACCGGCGCTGAAATTCAGAATGCGTGACATGGATATACTCCTAGTTTTGGCGAGATGCACAACATGTTAGCCGTGGACGGGCGTGAAGTCAATGCCCTTCATAACGTTTCCAGGAAGGTCTCGGTACGTGCGCGAAGCCGCTCCGTGTCTTCCAGGTTGTAGTCGGTGCTCAGGTTGAGGAATGGGATACGGCGGTCGCGAAGCGTGCGTTCGATGCGGCAGTTTTCGAGGTCAAACGCATGGCAGAATCGGAGCGCATACTGAACGACACCGTCGGCATGGTGCTTCTCCACGAGGTCGATGATGCGGTTGATCCGGGTGGTCTGTCCGCAAAAGCAGGGGCAAACCA
>JBIJDW010000092.1:0-9526 GCA_044343885.1 Kiritimatiellia bacterium | reverse complement strand
GTGGTGGATGAATTTTACTTCAGGAGTCGCAGTTGCGCCGACGTGGCGCAAACGGTTGACGCCAAGGTCGCCACGGTGCGCAAGCGCTTGGAGCGCGCCCGGGAGCAACTGGAAGCCTGTATGCGTCAATCACTTGCGAAGGTGCAGCCATGAATGACGAACTGAAATCAGATGCTTTGCACCGCGCTATGGACGGGTTGCTTCGGGAACTCCCGGTAGCTGCGGCGGACGACGAGGCGCTCGTGACGGCGGTCATGGCGCGACTGCCCCATCGGCGGTCGCTGTGGCGTCTGCTCCCCGCCTCCAACGGGATACGTTTCGCCGCGGCGGCGGCGCTGATCCTCGCTGTTGCCGGGCTGGCGCTGCTGTTTCGACCGACCGAGACGCCTATCGACCAGCGCATCGTGACGGCGGAAAAGTCCGAAGAGCTGCGGTTCGGCGATGGCGCGGTGCGGGTCACGGTGTACCCGGGGAGCGACGTGCTGGCCGCCAAACGTGAGACCGGCGGGTGGGTGCTCGATCTTTCGCAGGGCGAGGTGTTCGTGAATGTGGTTCGGAAAGGCACGGCTTTTGCCGTGCGCACAACGGCCGGTGAGGCGCGGGCGTTGGGCACAAAATACACAGTCAGCCTCAGGCAAGACAAGGGAGGTCAGAAGATGAACGGTCTCAAGAGTGCAGTTGGCACAGTGATGATGGTGACGGTGATGGCGGGCACGGTTGAAGTCCTCGCGCAGGATCAACCGGCGAAGGTTGTCGGAGCCGGGGGAACCGTCAGCGTACAGGCGCCGAAGACGGATCTCACGTTGACGGCGTTGTCGCTGGACGATCTCAAGAAACTGCTGGCGGAGAAACAGCAGGCCCTTCTGGCGGCCAACAAGGCGGTCGAAGGCCCGGACGTGCAGAAGCTGCGCGCGGAAATGGATGCAGCGGAAAAGGCCCTCAATGCCGCCGTTGCCGGTGTAAAGGGTGATGAGAAGAAAGCGGAATGGGACGCTGCCCGAAAGGCCAGCAACGCGGCGCGCCAGGCATTCCTCGCACTCTACAAGGAGAAGTTTGCGGCGGCCGGTGGACCGAAACTGCAGGAAGAGCTCATGGCGCTGCATGGCGAACTCCAGCGCCGCCAGCCTCCAAGTGAAAAGCCGGTTGGAAAGCCTGCCCAAGAAGGCCAAGGCGGCCCCGTGGGCGATTATTGGGGCCGAAAGGGCGGCCAGGGCGGACAGTAACTGCCGGTCGGACGTGATCGTCGGGAAGCGGGAGTCAGTGCCCACTTGGCTGACTCCCGCAGTAAGCGCGGAGTGCGCCGGTGAAGGCGTAGGGAATGGTATGAAAGGGAGGAATGTTATGAGCGGTTCGCGATGCGGGACGGGTATGATGGCGGTGGTTTCGATGGCGTTATGCTGCTGGGCGGCGCAGGTCCTACAGGCACAGGCTGACCAAGGCGGCCCAGGCGGCTGGACCACCCAGGGCGGCGGAAGTCAGGGCAGCGGGGGCTATGTTAAGGCCCCGCCGGCCAAGGTCACGCTGACGCGGATCGTTGATTCGAGCGGGAACGTGGCCTACGAGATGCTCAAAGATGCCAAGGCGATTGAACGGCGGAGCCAGGCGTTGACTGAAGCCTATGAACAGGCCATTGCGTGGCGGGAAAAGACAGACAAATCGTTCGAGGCGAAGGGCCTTAAGAACGAGAAGGTAAGCCCTGTCCCGCCGGTTGTAGAGGCGGTCAAGACTGATATCGCCAAGACCGACGCGAACGCGGCTGTCAGGAGTGCCAAGGACTGGGCTGTGTACGAGATCGTTCTGGCTGGACGCACAAAACACGTGGTGGCATATGCTTACAGCGACGCATTTGCCAATGCGCTGGCGGAGGCCGAATTCGCCAAGGACTACAATCAGTGGGTCAAAGCCGGAAAGCCGGAAGGGCAGGATCCCAAGCCATGCACGGTGAACAAGATCACCGAGGCGCTGACCAAGCCCCAGGCGCAGCAGAAGGCGCTAACAGGGAGAATGACGACGGCGCAGCCCGCAGCGAAACCGGCCGGCGGCGGTTAACGGGAAAAACAGGGGACAGGCAATCTATGAGTTTGCGGCGCGGTGGGGCCCCGTCGCCCTACCCCGATTGCGTCGCCCTGATGGAACAGGAAATGCGCGAAGCGAGGTAGGGCGACGGCGTCCCCGCCGCGCCGCAGAAGATGGAGAAGACTGATGGAAGGCCCGTTCCTTGCGGGGCCTTTTTAATAATGCGGCGATTGAGTTATCGGGGTCGGGGTCGGTATCGGAATCGGGGTTGATTTTCGGTTGGTTTCAGGCGCTTCTGGGTTTGTGGGGGAATTTTTCATGGATGGGGAATCGGGGCCATGCTCAAGTCGTCGAAAGGGAAGAGCCGACAAAGTGGGCGACGAAGCGTAAACGACAAAGTGTGCGACGAAGTGTGGGACGAAGTGTGGAATCCCCGCAAGGGACGCGCCTTCCATCAGCCCCCTCGAATCGTGAAATCGAGGACGAGGACGACGACGAGGACGAGGACGAAGCCCCGCAAGGGACGGGCCTTCCCGCATCCTTCAGCCCCCTCGAATCGTGAAATCGAGGACGAGGACGACGACGAGGACGAGGACGAAGCCCCGCAAGGGACGGGCCTTCCCGCAGCCTTCAGTCTCTCGCGGCCCACGTACTCTGCCAGTCCTGCTGCTCCTATCCATGCCACGGCACACTTCATCGCTTTCTTCGTCGCACACTTTGTCGTCTACGCTTCGTCGCAAGACTTTGTCGAGACTGCTCTCGGCCAGCCCTATCTCAACACAAAAGGGGCTTTCATGCCCGTGCTATATTCGATACCTGGCTTCTCAACCCATCCCGATCACATCCAGACCCATACAATTTTCCCTCACAAACCCGGAAGCGCCGTTGCCCCGCTTCCGGGTTTGTGGGGGAATTTTTCATGGATGGGGAATCGGGGCCATGCTCAAGTCGTCGAACGGGAAGAGCCGACAAAGTGGGCGACGAAGCGTAAACGACAAAGTGTGCGACGAAGTGTGCGACGAAGTGTGGGATCCCCGCAAGGGACGGGCATTCCATCAGCCCCCTCGAATCGTGAAGGCCTTTCAGGCCCGTCCCTAGGCGTACTCTGTCCGACGAATGCTTCCGCCAGTTGGCTGGCGTTGGCGATGACGGCGTCCGGCTCGAGTATCCACGGCTTGCCGTCGAAACCCAATAACGCCTCGGCCAGTCCGACTAGGGAACAGCGGGACCTACGGGACCGCGTTGATGATCAATCACTTGTGACCCAATGCAAAATAATTGTGTTATGATTGCATCCGTCAAGGAACATAGTATTGAAGACGGGGCATGATCTATGAATGAGTCGTTTCGTACCCATACGGCGGAGTTTCTGGCAGACCAGCATCGGCTGATGGCTTTTATCATCGGCATGCTGCGGGACTATTCGGCCGCAGAGGATATCTTTCAGGAGACGTGGCTGCAGTTGGTCGACGCGATCGAAAAGGGGGCGGAGATCCGGGATGTGCGGAAATGGAGTCGCGGGGTGGCGCGGAACTTGATTCTGAAGCACTGGCGTGCTGCGCGCTCGGGCAAGGGGAGTCTGGTGGTGTTTAACAGTGAACTGCTGGATGTGGTGGATGCCGCTTTTGAAGAGCAGGATGATCGCCACGTGTACTGGGAGATGCGTCGTCGATCCTTGCTCGACTGCATGGCCCAATTGCCTCCCCAATCGCGAAAAATTCTGGCCTGGAAATATGAACAACGGCTGTCGGCATCCCTGATTGCGCAACGGGTGAACAAGACCGTGGAAGCGGTGTTGATGATGCTGTCCCGCCTACGCAAGATCCTGGCCCAATGCGTAGAGAAGAAGATGGAGGCGCTGCAGCATGGAATCTCTTGAAGAACTCCTTTTGCGATGGGAAGAGGGTCTCCTTGAGGACGGGGAGGCGGCGAAGCTGAAGGAACGCCTCCGCGATCCCGCCAATCGCGAGGCGCTGGTGGCGCATCTTCAAATGAGCGAGACGATGTTTTACTGTTTTTCGGAAGCTGTCAAACACGGCGCGCCGGAACGCGCCGGCAACGCGCTCGGAGCCATGGGCCGGGCCATGGGCCGGGCCACGGGCCGGGCCAGTCCGTGGCGCTGGGCTGCGGCCCTTGCGGCTTCTCTTGCGGTTCTGGCCGCTGGCAGCCTGATTTATCGTTCGATCATCAGTCCGCCTCAGCCCGACACTGCGAACATCGCCCACCACAACGGCCATTCCGAGCGGCGGGTGGCCGGCCACATCGCGGAGATCCTGGGAACCGTGGAGGTGCGCGTGGGCGACGAAGCGACGTCCGTGGCGGCGGCGCCGGGAATGGCGCTGTTCGAGGGAGCGCGCGTGCTGACCGGCGACGGCGACAGCGGGTGCCGACTCGCGTTGGCGAGAGGGGATGTTGTGGTTACGGTTATGGCAAGTTCGGAGTTGATGTTGAAAGGAGGCGGATCGGATAGACAGTATGACAGCGAGGTGAACATGACGCATGGCGAACTGCAAGCGGAGGTACGCCGGAAAGGCACCCGTTTTGCCGTTGCCAGCGTCGCAGGCAAGGCTGAGGCCATCGGCACAACGTTCAAGGTTCAACTACAGGAACAAACAGAAGAGAAGGATCCCACGATGAACAAGACACAGATGAGCATGCTGACCACAGTATTGAGCGGCGTTGTGCTGATCTCGAACCCGTTCGGGACGATGACGGCGCATGCCGGAGACGCGGTCGCCGTCACGCCGGCCACCGCTCCGGAACGGGCGGCGGCGGGCGATTACCTGGTGATCAACCTGTCCGGCGGACCGGCGGCAACCAACTATCCGGTGGGTTATCTCAGCGCCGTGCCGTCAGGCGGGTGGACCGACGAGTACAAAACCATCAAGCTGGTGATGCGCAAGATCCCGGCTGGGACGTTCATTATGGGGTCGCCAACCAACGAACTGGGGCGCTCCGACAATGAGACCCAGCACACAGTCACGAACACGCAGGCGTTCTACCTCGGGGTGTTCGAGGTCACGCTGCGGCAGTGGGAGCTGGTGATGGGGATGAACCCGGGCTACTGCTACGCGACGCGTCCGGTGGAGTCGGTGAGTTACTACGACATCCGGGAGAGCACGAACAACCGCGCGATGAGTCCGAATTGGCCGGCGACGAACGCGGTAGAAGCGGCTTCGTTCATGGGCAAACTGCGAGGGAAGACGGGGCTGACGGGTTTCGACCTGCCAACGGAGTCGCAGTGGGAGTACGCCTGCCGTGCGGGGACTACCACGGCGCTGAACTCGGGGTATAACCTGACTAACAGGTTAAGCGACGCGCAGATGAATGTTGTTGGTCAGTACAACACGAACGCAGGCCCGACGGCTGTGGGGTCGTATCAGGCCAATGCGTGGGGCTTGTACGACATGCACGGCAACGTGTTGGAGTGGTGCCTGGACTGGAACGGGATTTACCCTGGGAGCGTGACCGATCCGAAAGGTGCGGCGTCGGGGTCGGACCGCGTGTCTCGGAGCGGGAGTTGGCGCTTCCTCGCGAACTCCTGCCGTTCGGCGAGTCGCAGCTACTTCAGGCCGGAGCACCGGAGCAGCTTCATCGGCTTCCGCGCCGCCATGACCCTGCCATAGCCGGATACGGCTACCCTCACCCCGGCCCTCTCTCCCAGTCGGGAGAGGGGGATGTGGCATGCGCGGTAGCGCCAATGCCGCCCCTGAGAATGGGTGCAGGGGGTGGCAACCCCCTGCTGCGCTGCAATAGACAGGCCGTGTGAGGACGCCAAAGTGAAAGTGTAGTGAAGGCGGCGGTTTGAGAATGTTGCATTTTATTCGCGCCGTCGCGCACAGGCGCTTCTGGGTTTGTGTGTGTGGGGGTTCATTGAAGGTGGCCATGCGCAAGCCTCCGAACGGGAAGAGCCGACAAAGTGTGCGACGAAGCGTAAACGACAAAGTGTGGGACGAAGTGTGGGACGAAGTGTGGGACGAAGTGTGGAATCCCCGCAAGGGACGCCCCTTCCATCAGCCCCCTCGAATCGTGAAATCGAGGACGACGACGAGGACGAAAAAGCCCCGCAAGGGACGGGCCTTCCCGCAAAAAGCCCCGCAAGGGACGGGCCTTCCCGCAGTCCCGCAAGGGACGGGCCTTCCCGCAGCCTTCAGTCTCTCGCAAGCCCACGTACTCTGCCAGTCCTGCTGCTCCTATCCATGCCTCGGCACACTTCATCGCTCTCTTCGTCGCACACTTTGTCGTCTACGCTTCGTCGCAAGACTTTGTCGAGACTGCTCTGTCGAGACTGCTCTCGGCCAGCCCTATCTCAACACAAAAGGGGCTTTCATGCCCGCGCTATACCCGACACCCGGTTTCTCAACCCATCCCGATCACATCCAGACCCACACAATTTTCCCCCACAAACCCGGAAGCGCCCAGAATAATAGTACACCTTGCCCGTCAGACCTGCTGCCGGCACTCGGCCTGGCGGGTTTCGAGCACGCGCAGGCTGTCGGTCAGCCCGCCGGGGCGGTTGCGGGCGAGCCAGACGCGGCGATGTTCTGCGAGTATCGCGGCGAAGGCGGGGGCGAGGCGGGCGCGTGCGGCCGGCCCCGTGTCTTTCGCGAGCAGCAGCAGTCCCATCTGGCAGGCCACCCGCGCCATCCGCGCATTGTGCGAAAATTCATCCACGATCAAGGCCGCATCCGGCCGGTCCATCCGCGCGCGGCGCATTCGATCCAGTGCCGCCTCCAGATGGGCGTCTGTGGCCTCCAGAGTTGCGCGGGTGACATTCGGGGGCGGAACCCAGGCAAAGCCCTCGTGCAGAATCTGATCGAGAATGTGGGAGGCCGTGGCGTTTTCGGAGACATGGGTCCAGGTATCGGCCAGGGCGTAGGCCGCCTGGCCCATGACGCCCGCCGCGTCGCGGAAGACATGCGGGTCGAGCGCGGCGCGGATCGCCGCGTCTGAATTGCCGGCCTCATGCCAGGCGATGGCGGCGCCCGCAGCGAAGCCGATAAAACTCACCGGCAGGGTCTGCCAATGGCCGCCGTCGCCCCAGTCGGTGTTTAAGATGCCCGAGGCACCGAATTCCAAGCCAGCTTGAACCGCCGAGCGGTTGCTGCCGATGCCCGCCTCGTTGCAGCCCGTGAGCGTGCACCAGGTGGAGGTGCCGGGCGCAAACCAGAAGGGGAGTCCGGCCGCCGCCAGTTGCGCCCCGTGTTCGCGGTAGGGATAAGCGCGATAATAGCCCCAGTCAACGTGAACCAGGTCGCGGTCGAGGCGGTGAAGCTGATCGCCGAAATGGTTCCAGACCATGTCACCCCAATAATGCGGGGTGCATCCGTGGGCTTGCGCCAGGCGCTTGAGCTTGGCAAGATACTCACAATAGACGGGCCCCAGACCCTGCCGTTCGACCTCCGGACGGCTGCGGCCCTTGCCCAGCTCCCACGTCTCGTCACAGCCGATGTGCAGGCGCCGACTGGTAAAATTCGGAAGCAGTTCGGCATAGAGCTCGGCGATCAGCGCGAGCGAGTCGGGGTTGGTCGGATCGAGCGTCGTCGGACTCCGCCACGCGCCCTGTTGCGTCTGGAAGCCATCGGGGCATTCGGCCAGCGGCCGGTAACGCGGATGCTTCAGCCAGCGCTCAAAGTGACCGAATGAATTCTGGTTGGGGGCCAGTTCGATGAACCGCTCGCGGCAGTAGGCGTCGAGCGCGCGCACCTCCTCGGCGGTCAGGGGCGAGGCCGCCGCCCACACGTCGCGATGGTTGCGATAGGCGAAGGTGTGCTCCATGTAAAGCTGGAGGTGGTTGACCTTCCACTCCGAGAGCATGTCAACCAGCATGAACAGCGTGTCCAGGGTGGGCGTCTTGTCGCGGCTGATGTCGAGCATGACGCCGCGAATCGGGATGTCCGGCGCATCCTCGATCTCGCCGCACGGGATGGCTTCGGGGCACAGCCGCGCCAACTGACGCAGGGTCATGCGGGCGTAGAAGGCGCCTGCGGCATCTCCCGATGTGAGGCAGACGCCCTGGGGGGTGATGTCCAGCCGATAGGCTTGCGAAGGGAGGCCGGCATCGTGACGAAGCTCCGCGGAAGGCCAGTCGGCTGTTGGGGCTTGAACGCCTACGGCGGGTCGGCGGAACGCGCCCTCCGCAGGGCGAACAATCCGGGGACGGGGAAGGAGGGGAATGTGGGCAAGCGAAGTCATGAGGCTCATTCCAGTTTCAGCATCGCTTCGATCGACCGACGGGCGCGGGCGGATATTGCCGCATCGACTGTGACGCAGTGCTGGAGGTCTTCCAGCGACCACAGCACCTTCTCCAGCGAAATCTTCTTCATGTTGGGGCACAGCAACCGGTCGTTGACCGGGTAGAACGCCTTGTCCGGGTTCTCGGTGCGGAGGCGGTAGAGGATGCCCATCTCGGTGCCGATGATGAAGGCCCGTTCGGCTGCGCGCTTCACGTGGCGGCACATCTGTCCGGTCGACAGGACCAGATCGGCGGCGTCGCGCACCGGCTTGGCGCATTCGGGATGGACCAGCACCGGCGCGCCGGGGTGGGCGGCGCGCAAGGCGGCGATCTCGGCGACGGCGAGGCGCTGGTGGGTCGGACAAAATCCCGGCCACAGGATCAGCGGCTTGCCGAGCTTTTCAGCGGTGTAGCTGCCGAGGTGGCGATCGGGGACGAAGATCACCTCGGCATCGCCGAGCGAGCGCACAACGGCCAGCGCATTCGCCGAGGTGCAGCAGATATCGCTCTCGGCCTTGACCTCGGCTGTGCTGTTCACATAACAGACCACCTTCGCGCCGGGATGCTCCGCCTTGAAGGTCCGCAACTGCGCGCCCGTGAGCATGTCGGCCATGGGGCAGCCGGCCGCGGGGTCGGGGATCAGAACCGTCTTGCCGGGGTTCAGGATAGCGGCGGTCTCCGCCATGAACCAGACGCCGCAAAACACGATCACATCGGCGTCGAGCTGCGCGCACTTGCGGGACAGTTCCAGGGAGTCGCCGGTGAAGTCGGCGATCGCCTGAATTTCATCCGGCTGATAATTATGTGCGAGGATCACGGCGTTGCGCCGCCGCTTCAGCTCGTCGATACGCTGGGGCAGGGTGTCCATAGGCGTTAGCGGAATTTGGGCATCCAGCAGCCGTGCGCGGCGATGAGATCGTCGCACAGCGCGCGGATTTGATCGATGGTGAGCTCGGCGGCGGTATGGGGGTCGAGCATCGCGGCCTGATAGATGCGGTCTTTACGTCGTTCGAGGACGGCCTCGATGGCGAGCATCTGAGGGTTGATATTCGTCCGGTTATAGGCGGCGCACACTTCGGGGAGGTCGCCGACAAAACAGCCCTGCACGCCATTGGCATTGACCAGACAGGGCACCTCGACGCAGGCCTTGGGCGGCAGATTGGGGATGAGCCCGTTGTTGAGGATGTTGCCGCCGATCTGGACGGGGAGATGGGTTTCCATGGCCTCCATGATGTACGATCCGTATTCATGGGTCCGGCTGTGAGTCAGATTGGG
>JBIJDW010000411.1:0-2910 GCA_044343885.1 Kiritimatiellia bacterium | reverse complement strand
CGGGAAGCACGCCTCGGGCAGGGTGGTGGCCAGCTCAACTTGCAGCGGCTTGTCCCCCGCATTCTTGAACTGTCCCGAAAGCTCGAAGATGCCGATGTCGTATCCCATCAGATTGGGCATGGGATTCACCTGCAACGGCGAATCCTTATCCTGCCTGACAGGCGCGGTGCGCGCGGCACGCACGCCGTACCGCCCGGTCCGATCACCGATGGCATCCCTCACTTCATCAATGCAATCCAGATCGGAAGGAACAAGCCAAAAGCCGAACATGCGACCCCATCCAAACTGGTCTTCAAAGATATCGCCCTTGAGGCACTCAACAGGCCAGTCCTCCGGCCACGCCAACACCCCATCGCCGCGCGACATCCAAAACCAGCCGGCGGAACTCAACCGCGCCTGCGAATAGTCAGCCGGGCCCGCCAACGCGCCCTCGCCGTGTGTCCCCTTGAAGAGAAACCCAGGCTCATTCCTGACCACCCAAGGCCATTCGAACGGAATGCCGCTGAGGCTGAGTTCCCGGATTCCCCAATACGAGGGAGGCGAAGCGGTCGCTGTCGTCCCGGTCCCGGCGTTGTTGTTGATGGAAAGACCCGCCGCAGGCGCACAGGCGGCGGCACTCCAAGCATCGGCTTCGCGCGCCACCTCGCGCGGTCCGCGGCAGGCCTTCTCGTATTCCAAGTCCGTTATCGGACGCAATCCCGCCCAGGCCGTATAAGCGTAGATGCGGTTATAGGGAAGAAAGTTGCATGCCCGGTCCGGCACCTCAGCCATGTAAACCCCTTTGTCCGCCACGCGCCGGATGGAGAAGCGGTTGACGTTGTAACCGCAATAATAGCGCAGTTCATCCTGCACAACCGGCAGTGAATTGAGAAAGTCGGCGTACTGCCCCTGGCTGATCGAATACTTCATGCAGTAGAAGGCCCCGTAACCGTTGGGCCACGCATCGCTCTTCGGCGCAGTTCCGGCCTCGAGGCGACGATTCCTTGTGATGGCGACGTGGTTCGTTCCCCAACCTGACCCGACTACCGCCGACTGCCCTACGCGATACCCACCCGCTTTCGTCGTATCGCCGTTGTTGATGGATGACAGCGGGTGGCCCCAGGGTCCCTTTGTTTTGAACGGGCCTTGCGGCACGTATACCATCGGGATGGCGTGAACGCGGAGATCGGTAATCGGTGATCGGTGATCAGAACGCCATTTCAGCGTCACGCCCTTGTAGGCGACCGGTCCGCTCCCGGGGACGTCGCGATAGATAAACACGCCGACGCCGTTGGCACCGTCGTCATTCAGGCCGACATCCAGGACCGCGCCGGAGGGCGCCTGGTGACGCGCTGCGTCCGTGTCGAGCGCCGCGTGTTGCCAGAGGTTGCTCTTCGCGCCCGTCTCGCGGGTGAGAAACTTGACAAAGACCCAGGCCGCATCCCAGCTCTCGACCTGCAGCGGCTTGCCGGTGACGTTCTTCTCCGCCGGCTCCTCCCATTTCGCCCGCCAGGAGTTATCCCAGTCCAGATCGAACGTCACGGTGTTGTCGTCACTGGCGCCGGCTTTCCATATCACGTTGGTTATCCGGATCGTGTCGTGGGCGACATCCGCGAAAACCGTTTCCGGCTTCGCTCTGGAAATTGGTGCCGCCGGTGCCGACGCCACCCGGGCCGGCCGGGCCCCCGCCGTCCGGACGCCACGCCAGGTCGAGCAGTACCAGCGTTTGGCGTTATATCCAGACTCGCCCACAGGCCCGTTGCAGGGAGTATTGGCCGTGCCGCGATAACCCATCCCGAGGCCCCATCGTCCGCCGGGTTCCGCCCAATCGGAGGGAACCGCAGGACCGGGAATGGCGCCGGAAGGCACGCGGCCGTCACCGTGCGACCCGCGGAAGCCCCGCCCGTTCCGGGCTTCTTTAGGTAGGGGTGTGATTTGCGCGCCAGTTCGTCTTCCACTGTCAAACACGTTCGTGGTGGTTCCGACAGGTATGGCGAAGGTGGTTGTCTCCATGCTCATCACGCCCCAGTACGATGCGCCCGCAGCGACCCGGTCGCTATCGGATGTGGCAAAGATTCCCGCCCGTACCGCCTGAAAGCCGTTCGAGCTTAATAAATGGTTCCAGACCAGAGCCTGACAATTCCCCGTATAGTAGTGCTCGGTCGGCAGGCCTGCATCCTGCAGATCGGTCGCCACGTGCATCGCCGTCGAACCCCAGGCGTGCTCGTTCGGCACCGGGTTGAGCGGCCCCCGGCAGGCCTTCTCGAATTCCAGCTCCGACATCGGTCGCAGCCCGGCCCAGACGGCGTACGAAAAACCGTCCTGCCAGTTGAGGTAATTGCACATCCGGTGCGGCACTCTAGCCGTGTAGACCGGGGGACCATTCGGCCCCTTCTTCACAGGTTCAAGGGATGCCAGCATCTTGTCGATCTCGAGCTTCTTGTCGGTCTCGAGATCTGTCGTCTCATCACCCATTTCCACCATCTTCGGCTTCGGTGCGATCCGGGTGACGCCCGATGCGGTGATGGTATTCCCCCCCTCCTCCCAAGAATAGGGCTTCGCGGGATCGATATGGATCTCACCCTCGGGCACCGTGGCCCGTGCCGCCGCCACTTCGCGCGGCAATGCGTTAAGGAAGTCCGCATACTGTCCCTGTGTCAGCGTATACTTCATGCAGTAGAAGGCATCGTACCCCGTCGGGTAATCGTCGCACAACGCGCCCGGCGCGCCGGGCGCGCAGGAATAGGGCCAAACTTGACCGCTAGTGAAGTGGGTCGTATACCCGGCGAGTCCCCACAGCTGCCCGGCAACGGGTCCGATTCGCCGGGCACAGGTCCCTTCAGCGACCGGACCGTTCCAGGCGGCGTCCACCAGAAACGGAACGGAGAGGCCGCCCCGCCAAGAACCGTCCGTGAAACTGCCGAATTCTTC
>JBIJDW010000410.1:0-2917 GCA_044343885.1 Kiritimatiellia bacterium | reverse complement strand
CCCGGCGGCGATGCCAAGATCAGCCTCAAGCCGCAGCCGTTGACGGGGCGGGTCGGCTACCTCCGCGCGTCGCACGACCCGCGACACACGACCCGCGACCCGCGACACACGACCCGCGGCCCGCGACACACGACACACGACACGCGACACACGACACACGAAACGTGTGATCTCGTGGTGCGCGAATTCTCGGTGGGAGCTGAGCGCGACTATGTGGACGCCTTATGGTCGCCGCCTCACGAAGCCGGGTGGGCCTTTCAGTCCTGCTGCGTGCGCAACGGCGCCGAGTGCTTCAATGAACTGGAGTACCATGCCCCGTCCGTAACGGCCCGATCCGGAGAAGCGGTCATCCGCGACGAATCGCGCGTCTGGGCGTTCCGGGGTCCCCGTGATGCGGTCGCCCGGGCCGCCCGGCAGTTGCTGGGCGACGACGGGATTGCCTGATCCCTCAAGTCGCCCCGTCACCGGGTCATCGCTTCCTTTTTCTTTCCGACCGGCTGGAACTTCCGGCGGTAGTCGCCGGGCTTGCATCCGGCGATGTCGTGAAAGACCGTGTAAAAGCGGGTGGTGGATGTGAATCCGCAGGCTTCCATCACGTCGAGAATTCCCCGATCCGTGGTCGCCAGCAGCCGCTGGGCATGGGAGACGCGCTGCCGGGTGATGTATTCCAGCATTGTCATGCCCATGCTGGCTCGGAAGAGGCGCATGGCATAGGCCCGCGTCAGGCCGGCTTCTCTGGCAACTTCCGGAATCCGCAGGCGGCCATGGCAGCGCTTAGCGATGATTTCCACCATTCGCTCCAGTCGTCCGGCACCGGGAACACGAGGAGCCAGAGCAGGCGAAGCGTGGCGATCCAGCGCCATGCGCCTGAGACGGGCTTCCGCCTCCAGCATGACGATCCGCTCCGCTTCGATCGACTGACATCTGATGAGGCGCCTCCAGTGTTTCATCAGGTCCAGGTCTGAGCAGGGGGTTTGGGATGGAGCGTCCACCAGCACTTGAAAATCGACCAACTGCTGAATCAGCCAGGACGGAAGGCCCCATTGCAGCACCAGAGGCATCGGAATCCGCAGGACATGCGCGATGGCATTCAGCTCGGCCTTCAGAGCATGATGGGGCATGGCACCCCAAAAGACCGTCAGCCGGAGCGGCGGAAGCTTGAGTCTCCTGCCGCCGAAGAGCATGGTTGTGGAACCATACTCATAGATGATGAACTCGACTTCCGTGTGCTGGTGGACCTCGACTGCGGAGCGCGGGTTATTGGAAACGGATATGGGCGGGCCTTTTGTGGCTGTGAGTCCGATGGGGGTCGTGGCTGCGCGGTTCGTGTAGGACTCGTTCATGAAATCAACGCCTTTCCGGTTGTCGAGAGCACACAATGATAAAACAAATGTATCAAATAGGTCAAGACGCGCAAATAGTCGCTTGATAAAATAGTGCGAAATCGAAAGAGGAGGACTCATGAAAGGCTGCACAGGGAAGTTGAAGAAACGCGTCAAGAACGGCGAAATGTTGCTGGTCGGTTGTATCATGGATAGCCGCTCGGGCGCGGTGGTCGAGGCGTATCATGAGTGCGGGTATGATCTGGTGATGATCGACCGCGAGCATACGGCGCTGAACAGCGAGACCATTCTGGAGCACATCCGGCTTTGCCGGGCGCTGGAGCAGCCGGTGATGATGCGCGTCGCCGATCCTTCTTATCATGAGTTCGGGCGCTTTCTGGATCAGGGGCTGGACGGCATCATGGTGCCGCGGATCCGGACGCGCGCTGATGCCGAACACGTGGTAAACATGGTCCGCTATCCGCCGCTGGGCCAGCGCGGGCTGGGTGGCAGCACCTGTCCGGTTGGCAAGTACATGGGGTGGCCCAAGCTGACCGACCAGATCGCGCACGTGAACAACGAGCTGATGGTTGGCATCCAGATCGAGACCGCCGAGGCGCTGGCGAATGTGGAAGAGATTTTGTCGGTGCCGGGTATTGATGTGGCTGTGGTCGGCAATGACGACCTGTCGCTGGGCCTTGGGATCCCGGGTCAATTGGATAACCCGCGGTATTTGAAGGCCGTGGAAAAAATGATTGCTACCTGCCACAAGCATGGTGTGCTGCCCGGTATTGCCGGTGGTGAGCCGACCTGGGTGCGCTACTGGCACGACCGGGGCATGCGTATGTTCTGGTGCGCGGCGGACATCATCTCGCTCTGGAGCGGAACGCAGCGGGCCATGACGGGCATTTGCGAAGGGCTCAAGGCCAAGACCGCCCCGAAGTCACCGTTTCCAAAAGGCGCGAAGACGCCTGCCGGCACCGCAGCCAAACGCGTGCGCTACTAGATAACCAATGACGCGTTTACAAAACCCTGTAGCGGCGGTCTCCGACCGCCGAAATTTCCGGCAAAGAGACAGTCGGCGGTCAGAGACCGCCGCTACAGAACCGGGTTTTGCAAGAACCTCCAATATCAGGGAGATGCCATGATGAGCGATGCGCCTGTGGTCGTGAGACTCAATGCCCGTACGCTGCCGATGACCGATGCGGAGCGCGGCTACCTGGCTGCGATGGGCGCCCGGGTCGTCGAGATCGAGGGCTCGACGGACGACGAGATCCTGGCGGCCTGCCGTGAGGCGGATGCCATCCTGATCATTGCCGCCTATTTGCGCACACCCGTGATTCGGGGGCTGAACCGCTGCAAGATCATTTCGCGCATTGGCACGGGCGTGGACAAGATCGATATTGACGAGGCGACGCGCAAGGGGATCATTGTCAATAACCTGCCCAACGCCTTCACCGAAGAGGTGGCGGACCACACCCTGGCCTTGCTGCTGGGGGCTGCGCGTCGGATCAAGTTTCTCGACGGTGCGATGCGTCAGGGGCTGCGCCCCTCCTGCGGGGCGGCGGGTTTCCACCGCCTGGCGTCACAGACGG
>JBIJDW010000409.1:0-2918 GCA_044343885.1 Kiritimatiellia bacterium | reverse complement strand
AGGTGTTCAGAACGCCGATATACGTCGTGGCCTGCGAACGAAGGGCAAATTCGTCCACCTCTTGCTGTGCGAGGATGGGGCCGGTCGGACTGCCCAAGCGGGCTTGCAGGATCGGCGTGCCTGCCTTCAGCGGCTTGAAATACAGGCGCACGCCGCGGGCGGTGGTCTCCTTGACGCTGACTTGCAGCAGCGAGGGATCGTTGGCGGTGAAGAAGACGGCGGAGGCGGGTCCGTAGACGAGGACCTCTTTTTCGCGGCGGAAGCCGATCTGACAGGCGATCGGACCTTGGAGGTCCACCTGCGACACGGAGATGACGAGGCTGGCGAAGGAGATGCCGTCGAGCGTGGCAGTCGCGGTGAACGTGCCCGCCCGGTCGAAGAGGACGGGGAAGGAGCAGGGGCCGGGGTTCAGGGTTCGGTGTTCGGCAAAGACGGCGCCAGAGGCGTCGGTGACCGTGATGATGCGTTCACCGGCGATGCTGTTGCTTGCGGAAAGGATGACCGATTCGCCGAGGCGGATCTGCGTGTCGGGCGCAACGCCGATCTCCAGCGCGCGCCAGAGTACGCTGCCGGTGAGGTCGGCGAGGCCGCTGCGGTGCAGGGTCAGCGGCGTGGGGGCGTCCGGCAGGAGCGGGTAGCGCATCAGGTAGCGGAAGTCACCGATGGGGAGTCCGGTCATGACGCCGCTGGGGCCGTCCAAACTGACTTGCGCGGGGGTGCCGTCGAGCGTGGCGTGGGCGATGGAGAGGTAGGCCGGCGAGACAACCGACTCGGAGGGGAGCAACGGGATGTTGGAGGTGAAGACGGCGACGGTCTCCGGGGAGCGGTAGGCGGCGGCGCTGTAGACACGGGCACGAAGGGTGGCGTCATGGGTCAGCGTGAGCGGACCGGTGACGACGGGCGAAGCCTCGGTGACCGGCGAGCCGTCGGAGGTGAAGCGGGTGGTGGTTTTGGGCTTATCGGAGATGATCATCTCGCGGGAGCCAACCGGATCACCGCCAGCGAGGGTGAGCCAGAAGCGGGTGGTGCCGAGCGGGGCGGTGACGCGGCCACTGCCGTTCGTGCCGGTGTAGGTGACCCAGCCATTGGTGTCGGTCGTAGCGCTGACGAGCGGGGCTGCGCCGACGATGAGGCGCACTTTTTCACCGGCGAACTCAAAGCGGGTGGCCTGTCCGGCAAAGGTGCTGATGGGGATGCGGGCGAAGTTGGCCAAGTTCTGGGATGGCGTGGCGCCCTGGGTCAGACCCGACGCGCAGCTCCAGAGGGAGATATCGCCGCCCGTACCGGTCCAGTGCTGCGTCATCAGCATAAAGACGCGGTTGCCGGTCTCGGCGTACCAGAAGTCATAGTTGTTGCCGTCCCAGTCCGTGGACTCCGTGACACCGGCAAAGAGGGCGGGATAATAGGTGGCGGAGAGATCGGCTAGGGACCAGATATAGAACGGAAACGGTCCGCTATCGGGAGACAGGCTCGCACCGGGGAACTGCCACCGGATACGGGCGGCCGTGCGCGCCCGCATGGCCGCCACGGTTGCGCCGTCCTGTGAAAGGGCTGCCACGCTTTCAAGCCCTTGGCCCGGATACTTGACGCCGGTGCGCCAGCCGGGGGTGTTGGTGAGCGGGGCGAGCACGGTGGGCGTGATGGTGACGGTCTGCGGCTGGCTGAAGGAACCGCCAGCGGGGGTGATGATGGGTTTAGGCGGCGTGGGGACGTTGTTGATCTGGAGGACGGCGGAGCCGAAGATGCTGCCCACGTGAGCGAGCACCGTGTACGACACGCCCGCATCGCCGTCGGCGGTGGCCAGGCCGGAGGCGTTGATCGAGATGTTTTGAGCGCTCCAGGTAAACGCGGGCTGGGAGGTCATCAGGACGTTGAACTGGTCGTATGCGGTGGCGCTAAACTGGCGGGTGGACAGCGGATCGAGGACGACGTTGGCCGGTGCGACGACTATGCGGGCGGCGGTGGCCACCACCGTCACGGGAACCGTGCTGGTGGCGGTTAGGGCTTGGGCGTCCTTGACTACGGCTTTCAGAACGTATTGGCCGGGTTTCTTGAAGGTTGCTTGGGTCGCCTTGGCCAGTTTCGAGGCATTCGGTGAGAAGGTGACACTCGCGGGGCCGGTGGCCGACCAGGAATAGGTAAGGGCGGCCTCGCCCGCATCGTCGGCTCCGAGCACCGTGGCGACGACGTTCTTGGTGGTGACGGGGTTGGCGCTGACGCCTGCCGGTGTGGCGATGGCGGGCGCGGCGTTGACGGTGATGCTAGCCGTGGCCTGCCGGCCGCAGGAGGAGGCTGTGAGTGTGTACGGCCCGCCGGGAGCGGCCGCCGTGAAGACGCCGTCGCTGCCAACTGTTCCGCCTCCGCTGATGGCAAAGGCAACCGCAGGCTGCGGTGCGAGGTTCTTGACGAACTGATCGCGGACGACAGCGGTAAACGTGCGCGAGGTGCCGGGATTCATGCGCAGCGACGTGGGCGACAGGGCGATCGAGGTGGGCGTCGCCGAGACTGCGACCGTCACCTCACTCGTGGCCGTTTGGCCAGCCTTGTCCGAGATCACGACCTGGAACGTGTAACTGCCAGCAGACTTGAACGTGACGGTGGTCTGTTTGGCGGCGTTACTCCCGTTGCGGCTGTATGTTGGAACTGCGGGCGGGGTATTCACCGTGCTCCAGGTATAGACCAAGTTGGCAGCGCCGCCGTCGTCCGCGCCCAGGACCGAAAGGACGGTGGTCTTTGCCGTTACGACGGTCGGATTGGCCGAAGCTGGTACCGCCACTGTGGGTGGAGCATCGGCAAAAGCCGACGCGGAAAAGAATACGGCGGCTAGCGTCACGGCCTTCACTCCACGAGCACCGGCGCAGAACTCACGAATCAATTGCAACATACCTGACCCCCATTCCAAAAAATCTGAAAAAATG
>JBIJDW010000408.1:0-2923 GCA_044343885.1 Kiritimatiellia bacterium | reverse complement strand
AGGGCGACGCCGAAGATGAGCATCTCCATAAACGGCTGGCCGCGCAGCAAACCCAACCCCACAATCAGCACCACGACGACCAGCGCGACACGCGCCAGCAGGTGGCCCACCTTGTCGAGGTTCTTCTGGAGTGGCGTGCGCTCGGTTTGGACCGTCTGGAGCATGCGTGCGATTTTGCCGAATTCCGTGTTCATGGCTGTGGCCACGACCACGGCGCGCCCTCGCCCATAGGTGACCGACGTGCCGGCATAGGCCATGTTCTTGCGGTCACCGAGCGCGGCCTCCGCTCCGGCAATGGGCCGGACGTGCTTCTCGACCGCCATTGATTCACCCGTGAGCGCGGCTTCTTCGATCTGAAGATTGATCGACTCGACGAGCCGTACGTCGGCCGGCACGCGGTCGCCTGCCTGCAGCAGCACGATGTCGCCGGGGACCAAGTGTTGGGCCGGCACATCGAGTTCCTCGCCATCACGCAGCGCGGTGGCGGTGGGGGCCGCCATCCTGCGCAGGGCATCAATGGCCCGCTCAGCCCGAAATTCCTGAATAAAACCGAGTCCCACGGCAAACAGCACGATGACGCCGATCACGATCGTTTCGACGCCTTCGCCCAGAAAAGCGGAGAGCCCCGTCGCCACCAGCAGGATGACGATGAGGACGTTCTTGAACTGGTCGAGCAACAATCTCCACGGAGATACGCGACGGGTCGCCTCGAGTTCGTTAGCCCCATATTCGTCTAGGCGGCGACGGGCTTCTTGCGCGGTGAGACCGGCGGAACTGGTTTTCAGCTCCGTCAGCGTCGTATCAACGGTCAACGCATGCCACACGGGGGGGATCGTACTCATCAGCTAATTCCTTCGTCCGCCGAACACACCGGCCCTCATAAGGTGATAGAGAAGCTGCAGCAGTGCCGTCAATGCCGCAGCAATGTAAGTCATGAACGCCGCGTTCAGCACGGCTCCGGCCGCGCTCTGCTCAGAGGGACCCACAATGCCGGCCGAAACCATCAGCCTCTTGGCACGGGCGCTCGCGTCCCATTCGACCGGTAGTGTGACGAGCGAGAAAAGGACTGTCACCGAGAACAGCACAATGCCGATCTTGATTAAGCCCAGAACACTCGTAAAGGTGCCGAGCAGGATGAAGATGTAGCTGCCGTAACTGCCGAACTGAGCCGCTGGTACCAGCGCCGACCGCAAGGCCAACGGGGCATATCGGGTGGCGTGCTGCAGGGCGTGCCCTGCCTCATGACACGCCACGCCAATCGCGGCCAGCGATGACGAGGCATACACCTCGGGCGAAAGCCGCAGCGTCCTAGATCGTGGGTCATAATGATCGCTCAGGAAGCCTTGGACGGGTTCAATGGCCACCTCGCGCACGCCCTGCATGGCGAGCAACCGCTGAGCCGCTTGAGCGCCCGTGAGCCCTGAAGAGGCGCGTTGCTTGGAGTACTTGTTGAAAGTGAACCTCGTCAGCAACGATGCGAGTCCCGCCAGAATCAGGGCGGGCAACATGATCATCATATAGAGCGGATCAAACATCATAAGGCCTCCTTGACCGCCTGCGCAGGTCATCCCGAGCGTGACGTCAGGGGACATAATAGAACACAGCGCATCATTCGGCAAATACATGTTTTGTATTGCATTCTTAGGATAAAGCGAAGAGCGAAGTCAGAATACAGAAGACAGGAGTCAGAATAACACCCCCCGCCAGCCAGTAGCCAGTGCAACACTGGCTACTGGCTGGCGGGGCGCGCTGTCTTGACGCACGGCGACCTTCTAGCCATCGATTGCTGTCGAATCCCATCGTGTCGTGTCGATGGCCGCACACACCCACACCCCTCTTCTCACCCGCCCGGCAGCGGCACCAACTCCTTCTTTCTCCCGCGCATGCGCAAGCCGTGCGTGTAACCCGCATCCTTCGCCAGTTTGAGCGCCTGGTCAAAGTACCGGCCGACATCCTGCGGCCCATGCGCGTCGGATCCGAAGCTGATGGGAATCCCGCGTTCCCGCGCCAAGTTCAGGATCAAGGGCGACGGATAGATCTCCTTGCAGGGCCGGATCAAGCCTGAGGTGTTCAGCTCGATCCCCATGCCCGCAGCGGCAATGCGGTCTAGGGCTGGCTGCACGATCTCCGGGATCTGCGACTCCGGCGGCCAGAATCCGGAATGCTTGGGCGCGTCAAGATGGGTCACGATATCGAACAAGCCGGTGTCGGCCATCTGCCCCACCAGGTCGAAATACTCCTGCCAGACCGCGGCCACATCCACCGTCTTCCACTTCTCAATGGCCTCTCCGCCGTTGGTGTACACCCACCCCCGGATGGCGTGCACGGAGCCCATCACCACGTCGAACGGCTGCGCCGGCAGCCACTCCCGGAAGAGATCCAGAAACTCCTGCTCCGGCCAGAAGTCCGCTTCAATGCCAAACAGGACCGGCAGGCCAGCCGAATCGCGACACCGGGCAATCATCTCCTGATTGGCAGGAAACTCGCTCCGCAGCATGGTTGGTCCGAACTTCTGGTCGTCCAAAGGGACGTGATCGGTAAAACAGATCTCCGTCAACCCCTTGCGCACCGCCTCCGCCGCATACTCCTCGGGCTCGCCGTGGGCGTGTCGGCAAAGCGGTGTGTGCATGTGATAGTCTGGCAGTATGTTACGTTCTCCTTCCCTGAACCCCGAACCCTGAACCCTTTCTCACTTCCGCCTCAGTTCCAGCGCCACCTCACCGGCCAGGCCCAACAGCTTGGCGTCCTCTTCGGACTGCATGTAGCGAACGCCGAACCAGCTCTTCACGAACCCCTCGCCCCGCTCGTCCAGGTAGCGGTTGGCCCGCTGCTGGAGGTCCGCGCTCAGCTTCTTCTCCCTGACCGCCTGCTCGATGTACAGCAGCGCCTCCGCCAGTTCCACGCCCTCACGGAACATCTCGAA
>JBIJDW010000407.1:0-2924 GCA_044343885.1 Kiritimatiellia bacterium | reverse complement strand
CCGCCGTAGGTGTCAACAATGATCTTGCGGCCGGTGACGCCGGAATCGCCCTGCGGCCCGCCAATGACGAAGCGGCCGGTGGGATTGATGTACCACTCGGTCTTGTTGGTCAGCAGTCCGCTCGGACGAAGCACCTCGATCGCGACCTCCTTGAGGTCCTTCTGAATGCGCTTCAACGGCACGTCGGCGGTCTGGTGCGAGATGACCACGGTGGTGATCGCGATCGGATTGCCATTCTCGTGAAGCACGGAGACCTGGGCTTTGGAGTCGGGTTCGAGGTAGGTGATCTCACCCGATTTGCGGAGGGCGGCGCATCGTTCCAGCAGCCGGTGCGACAGGATGATCGGAGCCGGCATCAGCTCGGGGGTCGCGCGGGAGGCGTAGCCGAACATCATCCCTTGGTCGCCGGCGCCCTGATCTTCGGGACGATCACGCGAGACGCCCTGATTGATGTCGGACGACTGCGCATGAAGACCGCAGAGGTAGTTGAAGGTGTCATAGGAATAACCGAGGTTCGGCTTCACATAGCCGATGTCCTTGACGACCGCGCGGGCGATCTGCTCGGGATTCACCGTCTCCCATTTCTGACAGGTGATTTCACCGGCATTCACGGTCAGATTGGAGGTGACCAACGTCTCGCACGCCACATGCGCGCGGGGGTCACGGGCCAGACAGGCGTCCAAAATCGCATCTGAAATCTGATCGCAGACCTTGTCGGGGTGACCTTCAGAAACAGACTCCGAGGTGTACACGTGGCGGGTCATCAGCTTGCTCATAGACGGATCTCCAATTTCGGGGTTGAACGTATAGTTTACTAAAGAAGGGGTCAGCGTGGCAAGTGCTGCTTAGCCCAAAGGGGTGATTTCTTTGATCAACGCGACCAGATCGCCCGGGTCGGCGTAGGCGTGCATCCCTTGCAAAACCACGTCGGCTTTGGGTCCGTTGCGGGCGATCAGCCAGATCGCACCATCGGCGGGTGAAACGAGATCGGTGCGCTCGCCCGTCTCCACGTCGAGCATATAGCCCAGCAGTTCGCCGGCGCGCGTCACCTGTTCGATCGCCTTCAGGGGAACGAACAGCCCGGCCTTCGGCGCGCGAATCAGGTGTTCCGCGCCCGCCGCGAACATCGGACGCGGCAGTTCGAGCGGCCCTTCCACCATGCCCATCGTCACCATGACATTCCAGAGGCCCTGCCGGACGCGTATCACCGCCTCGGGGTCGATGCGGCACTGCCCGTGCGTCTCGACCAAGGCTGCGGGGCGGCCGGTTTGCAGCACGCGGGAATGCAGGCTCCCCTTCAGATCATCCTCCAGAATGTTGAACACATTGCCAAAGCTGCCCGCCAGCGCAGCCGCGCCCGGAACCGAACGGTCGGTGAACAGGCAACTGGCGCTGTTCTGCCACGCATGAAAGTTAATCACCACATCGGCGCGCGACACCACCTCGGTCCAGACGCGATGACACAGCCGTTCGCCGGTGGAGCCGTCCGGTCGTCCCGGCCAGGCCAGATACGTGTCGTACTCCCCGCGCCGCTCCTGCGAGCCGTAGACCTGTCCGTGCGTATGCGCCCGGTGGCGGATGTTGCCCGGCATCAGACAGGGAATCGCCAGGACGGTTCCGCGGAAAGCGGTATCGGCCAGACGGCGGCACAGGCTGTCGATGCCGGCGCATCCCGAAAGTTCCACGCCATGCTCGCCGGCCGTCATGAGCAGCGTGGGGCCATCGCCCCCGCCGGCGATCTCGCGCACAAAGATGCCGTCGACGCCTGCGCCGTTGTCGGGCCAGTCGAGCGTGAAGCACCGTTCCCTGTTCGATTGGGCATGGGGTCTGTGTCCGTATGAGTTCTTTTGCATCAGCGTGTTCCTTTCATCAGCGTTTCTTTTAAACGATCCATCCATTCGCCGCGTGTCATCGCGTTTTCCAATCGGGTTACTTCACGAGGGGAATCACGTGCATCAAGAGCCGGGTCACCTTCTCGGCGTTCAGCTTGAACACCGCGATGATCGCGTCCCAGCTCACCGGCTCTTCCTCCTCTTTCCAGCAGTCGTAGTCGGTGCTCATGGCCACCGCCGCGTAGGGGATGCCCGCTTCGTTGGCCAGACCTGCCTCGACCGCGATAGACATGTTGATTACGTCGGCACCCCACAGGCGGAACATGCGCGACTCGGCGCGCGTGGAGAAGCGGGGACCCTCGATCGTAACCACGGTTCCCTGTGGGTGATGCGCGTAGCCCAGCCGCTCACAGGCCGCGATCAAGAGGGTGCGCAGCGCACCGTTGAACGGATCGGCCATCGGCGTATGCAGCGGCGCATGGGGTTCAAAGGATTCGTGGAAGGTCAGGTGCCGCCGCCGGGTGAAATCGATGAACTGATCCAGAATCACCAGATCGCCCCGGCGGATCTCTTCACGCAGCGAACCCACGGCGGTGGTCGCCAGGATGTGCGTGCAGCCCGCCATCTTGAGCGCGTGAATATTGGCGCGATAGTTCACTTGCGTCGGCGGAAGGGTGTGCCCGCGACCGTGACGGGCCAGCAGCACGACATCGACGCCGCCAATTTTTCCGTGCTTCAACGGCGAGGACGGTTCCCCATAAGGGGTGCCGACCGCCTCGTCGCGGAGCGTCTCAAAGAAATCCGGATTGTCCAAACCGGATCCGCCGATGATTCCAATGCTCATGGGATGGCCCGTGTGGCTTGGGGGTGAATCGTTTTCATCTATTCGTCATTCATGCTCAGAAAAACGTACACACGTATTCCACTCGTCCGGTTATTACTTCGATGTCGAATCCGGACTTGGCGGGCACTTCAAACTGCTGGCCGGCAGTATACCGGTTCAACCCCGGTTTCCCATCCAGCGTGACTTCGCAGTCGCCGGCCGTAATCTCCATTCGCTCGGCTTGGGCCGTGCCAAAGTGGAAACGGCCG
>JBIJDW010000091.1:0-9584 GCA_044343885.1 Kiritimatiellia bacterium | reverse complement strand
CGCCTTCAATCTCCACCTCAAACAGGTCGCCGGGCTTGAGGAAGACCGGCGGCTTGCGGGCAAAGCCGACACCCGCCGGCGTTCCGGTCAGCAGCAGCGTGCCCGGCAGTAGCGTCATGCCGCGCGACAGATAGCTGATCAAAAAGGGGATGCTGAAAATCATCAGCGACGTCGAGGCATCCTGCATCGTCTGCCCGTTCAGACGCCCCTGGACGCGCACGTGGGCGGGATCGAGATCGGTCTCGAGCCACGGGCCGACCGGACAGAAGGTGTCGAAGGATTTGGCCCGCACCCACTGGCCGTCGTTGCGCTGGCAGTCCCGTGCGCTCACGTCGTGGGCGCAGGTGTAGCCGAGCACATACTCCAGCGCGCGGTTCTCGGGCACATGACGGGCGGTCTTGCCGATCACCAGCGCCAGCTCGGCCTCGTAGTCAATCTCGGTTGGCGCGATCTTCGGAATTACGATCGGCTCATCAGGCCCGATCACCGTGGTGGTCGCCTTCATGAACAAGATCGGCGCCAGCGGCCTTTTTTCTCCGCGTTCCTCGACATGCGCAAGATAGTTCTGCCCGACGCAGAGCACGTTCACCGGATCGACCGGAGCCAACAGCCTGGCGCCCGCCAGGGGCACGGAAGCCCCCGTGCGCGTCAGCCCCCGGATCGGGTCGCCCGTCGTAACCGCAATCGCTTCGCCTTCCACGATCCCGTACTGCGCCCGGCCCGTCTTGTCGATGAATCGCACAATCTTCATTTTAAACGCTCAGAAGTCGCTTTTCGGCAGCCCCCGGTCGGCATCACGACCCACACGGGCCGAAAACATGCCGGAATCGGTCTGACGAAGCGATGTAATGTGGAAAAGCATGGCAGAAGTGGGGATCAAAGTCAATTTAGACGAACAACACCCGACTCAAAACGACGACCGGATGCCGCCGCATCCGTCTGTTTCGTTTAGGAAGTAGCCCGGCTCACTCCACCTTCACCCGGTAGAAGCGTGCCGGCACGTTATCCACGGTATCCGTGTGGACGTTCATCGGCGGCGTCGCGGGGATGTTCGTCGCGAGATTGTTGAACCCGGCCATCAGGTTCGTGGCCATCATGACCGCGTAGGTCCTTCCGGAGACGCTCTGCCAGCACACCACGAACTGTCCGGCCGAAAGCGGATTGTTCGTCGGCGCGCTGAGCGCCAGCCTCGACAGCGCATTCGTCGGGTTCGTTCCCGCAACCCTCTCCATCCAGTTGAGCAGGCCGTCATGGTCCGGATCGGCATGGTCCCCGCTCACCTCGGCATGGGTCAGTTGGTCGGCGTTGAAATACAGACGCTGCCACGACTCCACGGCCGTAAGCGCGACAACAGAGGACACCTGCACTTGACCTGAATGGCCCTGGTCGTCCTCCGCGAAGAGAACAATATTGCTGGATGCTTCGAGAACCGCCACGTTTCCTGTCCAGACGCCCGACACAAAGCATTCGGTATTGGTTGGCGAGATCGAAACGGCAGTTTCCGTTCCAAGACGGATGTTCGGAACATAGGCACTGAGAACCGGGACCGGATTCGTGCCCGTCCACGTCACTGGCGGCGGCGATTGGGCGTTGCCTCCGAAGTAAATCGCCCGATTCTCAGCGGCCGCCGTCTGCTCAGAGAACGCAGCATTTCCTGACCAATTCCCGCTGAAACTGAAGTCCACCAGAATGTTGCTGGTTCCATTGTAGGTGAAGGGCGTATTGAACACAAACGTCACCCACCCCGTGTTGGTCACAGTGATGTTCGCCGCATGGCAGACGGTCCATCCGTTGCTTTCCCAGGTCGGTCCGGCCGCATAGTGGGTCAGCGCGGTATGCTTGAGCCGTATCGTCCAGTTATTCAGATTCGGTCCCAACGCGTTCCTCCCACTCGTCACATTCACCACATTCAGCGCGAGCGAGCGAATCATGCAGGGGCCTCCGAGATCGCTCGCCGGGTAGATCACCTGGGTTCGCGCCGCCGTGTTCGACGTCATCGGGAAACTCGACGTGTCGCACCCCGCGCCGATCACGACCTGATTGCTGATCCATCCGGCAAGCTGCACCGGCGCCACGAAACTGGTGGCAACGTTATTCGAGATATCCAAAGCGGTCAGGACGACACCAAAGGGAATGCCGACGCGCTGGGTTGGCGCCGGCGTACTCCACACGAAGCGATCAACCGGTCCGGGGCCGATGTCCAACACGGTCATCGTGCTGCTACCGTCAATCCAGTGGTCAACGTGGGCGGTGATCGTCGCCGGTTGCGTGCCGTCCACCTGCCAGTCGTTCGGGATGGTCAGGCTGAACGGCGCAGAAGAGGTCTGCCCCGCGGGTATGATCACACTGCCCGGAACAGTGACTTCATCGGGGGCGCTGGAGACCAGTGCCACAGTCACGTCCGCGGCCACCGGTGCATTCACGGTGACCGTACCGGCATTGGTCAGTACGCTGCCTTCGATGGCGCTCGCCGGCAACGACACCGCCAGCGTCGCGATTTCATTATCGTTCACGGCGAGGAGAGCGCTCCCCGGCGAGAAGTCGGTGGCCGACGCCGTGATCGTCGCCACTTGCGTGCCATCCCGTTCCGAGTCGTCCGTGATACACACCGTGAAGGGGGCACTCGTAGAGCCGGCGGCAATGGTTACGCTGGGCGGCGACACGGTTGCCTCCGAAGGATCGCTGGAACTCAGATTTACCGTTAGGTCGAAGCTCAGTGCGCGACTGACGGTGACCGTGCCCTGATTGGCCAACGTACCATTGCCTTCGGCAACGCCGGCAGGAACCGTTACGGTGATGCCGACAGGGCCATAACTGTCAATCCAGGCCCACGCCGTGCTGTTGGATGCCATACCGCTGGGAGGGTTGAATGAGGCGGGAAAGGTTCCCGGCGTTACCGTGTTTGTTTCTCGCGCGGAGACGTTGACCAGCGTGTAGCTCTTGATTTGTCCGGTGCCGGCCTCGAAACTATCCGCGAACCCAACGAAATACCGCTTCAGCACATTCGGCTCGGGCGTAACATCGGTAAGGTCAAGCCAGAATTGCCCGTCGCAGGCGTTCGTTGTGCCGTCAAAAGCATACGCGCCTCCTTTCATCCACAGCCCCAGGGGATACCACATCTCGGCAGGGTTGTTGGTCACGGACGTGTTGTCTTTGCCCAGACTCATACTCACTTGGTCTCGTTTTCCGTGGTTGATCGTGAAGCCGGCGAGCATCGTCGGGGTGTAACTGGCACGGGCAGTAACCAGGAGGACATAGGCATTGTAATCCTTATTGCCACTCCCAATCCCGTAGACCTTGTCGGACGGATTCCAGCCCGGCACGGCGCTAACCGTCTTGATCGCATCATACGCGAACCACGCATAGCCACCAGTACCCCACGTCGTACCCCAGGAATTGGCAATCTTCAGCGCCCCCTTTTCGCCGACATCCACGATGCCGTTTGTATTGAGATCGCACCAGATATCGTCATTGTACCCAACGATTGTCATGGCATGGGTCGCGCCTGTTCCCTTACGCACATACCGGCAAATCGGCTGGCCCACGTAGGGATCGTCAAGTGACGTGTTGGGGTCGTTAGTGACGAGGCCGCGGGGCCAACCCTGATCAATGATGCTATTGCCGAATTGCCACCACGGAGAGTACGTCGTAAACGTTGCGACGTAGCCGTTGTTCAATGCGGCCTTCAGATTGGCCAGCCCATCGGCCGTGTGCATGCTCGTAATTTTATAGAAGTTGTTCATCCGGTTGGAAATCGCGGCGCGCCAGACATCTGCATTCAGACACCACGAGCGGTAGTTCGTCGGCACATCGCTGCCGTCGTACGGGAATTCGGCCCATGTCGCCAGGCCGTGATCTTCACCCACCCACAAACAGCTTTCTTGAAGCGACCCACTGTCGTTGCCGCCGTTTACCATGTTATAGGTCCACTTCGGAGAGAATCGAAACGCATCACCCCCGTTCTTGGCGTCCCAGCCACGCACCATCGCCGTCATATAGGTCATCTGATAATACGTGGTCGCAAACGCAGAGCAGGAATTGAGACTGCCCTGACTGCGGATCGGAGGGAAGTACTGGAGTTGGCTATTGTCCACGCTGCCCGGCAGAGGCGACGATTCTGCGGCGGCGAGCGTGGGGACGGACGACTCATCTGTGATCAACTCTGCGCCCGTGCCGGATGGCGCCGCCGTCGACACCTCGCGAGACAACGACATCAACCCCTGCTTCTGGCGCGTCGCATGGATGCGTTGCCATCCAAGCTTGTTGGGTGGCACGTGGCGGATGCGCGGCATCGCCTCTATCTCCGCCATCTCCTTCGGTCCCGGCACTTTCGCCCCGGTCGGATACATGAGCCGGCATTCATGCTCGGCCAGTTCTTCTTGCGTGTTGAAGAACAGCGTTTCGTCGCCCACCACCGCAGCCAATTGTCCAGGCAGCCCCTGGCCAAGCGGCACTTCTGCGACGTCGAGAACACGCACCGGCGACTCGGCGATCGCCAGGCGGTCGTCAAGCGCGATCCCCCAGAAGGGTGTCTGCGGAAAATCCTGGTCGTTCAACCGTGCGCCGTAGACAAACGCCGTAAATGATCGCCCGCCGAGCGTCGCCGCACGCGCTAGGCCGTCCGCTGACACCCCATTCGTCGCCGTCGCCGCCAGAACCATGCGAATGTCGCCGATCCCTCCGACACACTCCTCCAGCAGCGACAGAACCTCCGCCGGCAACTCACGACGTTCGGTCGCGGTGATGGCGGTCTTCAAGGCCCTCCCGGGATCGCGGACGATCAGTTGGCGCAACACCTGCCGGCGTTGCGCGGCAACGATTCTTCCTGTTTCCATCGACGCCTGTCGTTGTGTCGGCCCCGCCTTCCGGTAATCCTGGCACCATGCGCGGAACTGCTCGAAGACGAGATCGGCCTCGCCAGGTTTGTCATACGGACCCGCAGCAGCGAACCCCGCAGACATCAGGACCGTCGTGAAAACGACGAGAAGCTCACACGCAAACCGTATCTTAGGACTCATGGTTCGTAGATTCTCTCCCTTCTCTCAATCTGTCGCGATTCCACAGGGGACAGACCGTGGGGTCGCCCTGGTGTGCCCCCGGCCGTTCTGACTACGGTGTTACCGTGACTTCAACCCTGTAGAATTGCCGGTTGGAGGCCGTCGTATCCTGCAAGGAATCCTGTCCGCCTACACCTTGAATATGGATCTGCGTCACGACATTCGTCCACTCGCCGGTTTGCAGATAGGCAGATCGCTGCAAGGTGTAGTAGCGACGCGCGGAGGAGTTGAACGTGACTGTGACTGTGGCGGTCGGCAGATTGGAGATCGCCGTGACACGCAAGTAGTCACCACTGACGTTCGGGTCAGTATCCATGATGTATTTCTTCCAAGCGGGCACTCCGTCGCCAGCGTCGTGGCTTTCGCCCACGTTGTGATAAGCCAGCCACCAGTTGGGTACGCCCTGCGGTTGCTTGTCGAAGGCGAGGGTGCGAACGTTGTAAGCGGGCGACGCGCCCTTGAAGCGAACCCAGCCGATATTCTCACCCCAGGCGTTACCCGAGAACTCGCCGGTGGCCGGATTAATCGCCGCGTCGCACCGCGCATGGCTGAAGTTGATCCAGCCCACGTTCTCGCCCCAGGCGTAGCCGGAGAGGTTGCCCGCCGCATCCAGGTTCACACCCCAGTCCGTGGCACTGTTATTGGCATACGGACCGCCGGAGTTATCGCCCAGTTTGATCCAGCCCGCATTCTCGCCCCATGCCAACCCCCTCAGGTAGCCGCTGGTGCCGTCGAAATGCACCGTCACCCCGCCGTTCGTCGGCGCGGCATTGACCCAGCCGATATTCTCGGCGTAGGCGTGCTTGTTGGTCGGGTCAATGTTATCTGTCGCAAACGCGCGGGACAGAGCCAACAAGGCCCAGGCCAGCACATACACCGATAATCCTGCTCGCATCTTGAGTTCAGTCATTGTCCACCGCGGACGGGCCACACATAGTACGTGGCCGTCTTACTGTCGAGGCTCACAAAGCCAGCGTTTAGTAACACGGTCAATGCGTAGGCCGTATTGACCGCGTACGTAGAAGACGACCAGCAGGCATTATTCGACACACCTGTAAACGGATGCCCTGAAGGCAGTGCGGGACCGGCACATCCAAGGTCGATTAGACTGTACAGTTCCTTAACGTTCGGCAGCCGCCAGTCGCCCTCCGCAGACCCGTCTGTCAGACCACCCTCACCGCTGTTTAGCGCGGCGCAGTCTGTCAACGCCTGCACCCAAGCTTTTGGTCCAAACACGTTGGCGTTCTGGAGCCAGATCAACCCGGTCAGATTGTCCTTAACCGTTCCGTTACCATTGTCTGTGAACCGTGGATTCGGCAACGCTACGCCCTTCTGCAAAGCACCATCCGACCAGGCAGGAGCTGGGTTCAGCGGCACCGTCGGCGTCTGCCCAGTCTTCGGCACCGCCGCGGAGTAAGTGCTGCCACCCGCATTCGTGCTCAGCGTGCCGGTTACGCCAAAGATCGTCACGTTGGTCTTGATATTGCCCGCCACCAGATCCGCGTCCACCTGCGTCAGGTTCGTGGCCGCGTAGTAGCCGCCGTTCACAACCGCTGTATTAGACGACAGAGTCTGTAGCGTCTGGGGTGCCAGATTCTGCACTTTCTGATAAATCTCCTCCAGCGTATGCATGGTGGGTCCCGGCGCATTCGTCGGGTCAAGACTTCCGGCCCGCACTGTACCGGTTGCCATCAAACCCAGAACCACTACCACCACACTCATCACGCTCTGATACGGCTTACTCATCGTGTTCTCCTTCCTAGCCATGCCGAACCTCAAAAAAACGGCTCGCTGTGCATGCAGGGGAATGCCTCCCCCTGCACCCCCTCTAAAGGATCGAAGATCTCAAATCATCAAAGTGCCGAATAATTCTTCATTGTCCACCGCGGACGGGCCAAACATAGTACGTGGTCGTCTTACTGCTGACGTTCACGAAGCCAAAGTACGAGTACACGATCCATGCTTTGGCCGCATCGACCGCGTACGTAGAAGACGACCAGTAGACATTATTCGACACGCCTGTAAACGGATGCCCTGAAGGCAGTGCGGAACCGGCACATCCAGGGTCAATTAGACTGTACAGTTCCTTAGCGTTGGGCAGCCGCCAGTCGCCCTCCGCAGACCCGTCGCTCAGACCACCCTCACCGCTGTTTAGCGTGGCGCAGTCTGTCAACGCCTGCACCCAGGCTTTTGGTCCAAACACGTTGGCGTTCTGGAGCCAGATCAGCCCGGTCAGATTGTCCTTAACCGTTCCGTTACCATTGTCTGTGAACCGTGGATTCGGCAACGCTACGCCCTTCTGCAAAGCACCATCCGACCCGGCAGGAGCTGGGTTCAGCGGCACCGTCGGCGTCTGCCCAGTCTTGGGGACCGCCGCGGAGTAAGTGCTGCCGCCCGCATTCGTGCTCAGCGTGCCGGTTACGCCAAAGATCGTCACGTTGGTATTGATATTGCCCGCCGCCAGATCCTCGTCCACTTGTGTCAGGTTCGTGGCCGCGTAGTAGCCGCCGTTCACAACCGCTGTATGAGACGACAGAGTCTGTAGCGTCTGGGGTGCCAGATTCTGCACTTTCTGATAGATCTCCTCCAGCGTATGCATGGTGGGTCCCGGCGCATTCGTCGGGTCAAGACTTCCGGCCAACGTCCGGCCCGCCATCATCAAACACGTCGCCACTACCGCCACACTCATCACGCTCTGATACGGCTTGCTCATCATCATTCTCCGCTTTCGTCGTTACAAATAAGCCGCTGTCTCTCTTAATCTGTCGCGATTTGCCAGAACTTCACCGGAACCCCATGCACGACATCGGTATATGTGTTTAGCGGCGGTGTCCCCTGAATACTGCTCTGAAGATTCGTGAACCCGTTTAGGAGGTTCGTTGAACACCGAACGGTGTAAAGACGGTTCGTGTAAGGGGTCCAGCGGATGACGGCAAAGGCGTTGGAGATCACTTCAGGCACCTGCATTTCAGGCGGATTTTCCTCATATTCGATCAGGTATGCCTGCCCCACGCTTCCACGTAAGTCGTTCCATTTTCCGGCGGCTCCGTAAGGCCAGGCATCGATTTGCATAGCCACGTGATCCTGACTCGCGTTCCAGTCATCCGGCTCGCTTACCTGAGTCCCGCTTCCCCAGTTGGCATAGCGTCCCCCCACGACTGATCCAAACTGGCCACCTTGCCAGAACTGCACCGTCGCTGCGTTCGTGATCTTTCCCACCCAGTAGAAGTTGCCCTCGCTGGCGCCTGTGACGGAAGCGTTGGTGTCGGAGGCACCCAACCAAACACCCCTGGCACCGCTATCGGAGTGATAGTAGGAGACCCATGGCATCGCCGTCTGAACATCCGCGTTGCTGGAGGGGTTCAGCCGACTGAAAATGGCTGCATTCTCCTCAGCGCTCTCGATCGTTGCGAGATGCCCGAGCATGCCGCTGTATGTCGAGGCATACGCGTTGGTTTTCGCCTGGGCCCAAGTGGCGCGCGTAGTGACCAACCGGTAGTGCTTGCCGCCAGCGTCGAAGTCAATATCACCGTGAACCGACATTGGCGCAAAGACGGCAATCAGTGCCGCCACGAAACCACCGCATCTCATTTTGGCCAAACGCTGAATGATAAACCTCAGCCCGATCCGTGGCAACCCATTCCCCGCGAACGATTGGTGCATGCGATCTCCGTTTCATTACCTGAACACTAAGGGGCTTCTCCAATTCCGGGCGACATGGAGAACTTATGGTTCGGAGTAGTCCACCGCCTGATTCGTCCGACCAACCCTCGGGGTGGCTTAGGCATGTCCGAACCCAACGGCACGAACTTCAGCGCATTCACTTTCACGAGGCAATCGCAGGCGATCAGTCCCATGCCAACCTCTGAGCCTTTTGGAATCGATCCGGCAGCCGATGTCATGCCTCCGCGGATGATCATTCGGGGGGTTGGTTGTTCGACGCTGTCTTCCACCCAGCAATCGGTTACAACACAGGGGCCGCCATCAGCCTCCGTGTCAAAGTAGATGACCATACGACACCAGGTTCCGGCAAACTCCTTTGCCAATCCGAATGCGTCGACCTTGAAGCCTTCACCGGGTTGCGCACCGCTCCGGCGCAACAGAACCTGCGGCCCTTTCTCCCGCAACTTGGCGTTGAGTGGCTGGCTGGAAACATGCCATTTTGGATTGGGCATCTGGCAGTCGGCAGGTGTCTCAAGGGGAGCCTGCCCCTCCGCCAACATCATGATCCGGCCAATGAGGACGCCGCGTTTCCAGCGCGCCGTATCAAATGCCAGAATGCTTGTCATCTGCTTGTGAGCGTTGACGTTCCAGATGAGTTGGTCATCCGGAGTCCCGCGTGCGTCCATACGCCAGTCGTCCTGCGCAAACGCCCCCTTCCCGGAAAACAGTTCCACCAACGAGCCCACTTCAGCCCGGCGCTGAAGCATTTGCAGCCACTCCAGCCCCTCGTCGCCAATCCTCTGCAGCCCTTTTGCGTCTGCCTCCACGGTTTCGCCGCTCTTGACCACCAGGCTGTTTGTGCCT
>JBIJDW010000089.1:0-9586 GCA_044343885.1 Kiritimatiellia bacterium | reverse complement strand
CTCACTTTTTTTGCAGCGCCGGCAGGCCCGAGTCCACGGCGACGATGGCGATGTTGAGGCGGTCGGCGGCCCGGATGACGGCGTCGCGGTCGAGCAGGAGCGTGCGGCCGGCCTGGAGGGCGAGGGCTGAGACACGGGCCTTGCGGAGCACGGGGATGGTGTTGGCGCCGATGACGGGGATGTCGAAGCGCATGTCATGGCCGGTCTTGGCGACTTTGACGACGACAGCGCCCGCGCCGCCGAGCGTGCCGGCGCGGCGGATGGTGCAGTTGGTCCCTTCAAAGGCCTCGACGGCGAGGATCACCCCGTCTTTGACCACCACGGTCTGGCCGATGTCGAGGTCGCACACCCGCATGCCGACGTCGAGACCGAAGCGAATGTCGTCCCATTCGCGCGGGTCGGGTTCGCGGCGGGTGAGCGTGCCCGGCCGCGGCAGGTGGGCGTCCATGAATTGCGATGCGGGCAGGACAGTGATGTTGCGGGCGGTGAGTTGTTCGGCGAGCGCGCCGAAGATCGTGTGCGCATTTTTGACGGTGAGCGTTCGCAGGATGGCGCGGGAGAAGGGGTCGAAGCGGGTGCAGAAGAGGGCGGTCGGGGTGATCTGACCGGCCATCACGGCGTGGCGGACACCGATCCGTTCGGCCCAGTCGAGCATGCGTCCGGCCTCGCCGACGCCAAACACGACGCAGTCATCGGCAAACGAACGGAGTTCCCGGCAGGTCATGCCGCGCATGGCGGCGACCGTGATGCGGGCAACGCCGGCAGCCCGCGCGCTGCGGGCGAGCAACAGGGGATACGTTCCCCGGCCCGCGATGATCAGGAGGTGTTCGGGTAGGGCGGCGGACATAATGATATTCCAAGGGCTGGCGGAGGGAGAGGGATTCGAACCCCCGGTACCTTGCGGCACGTCGGTTTTCAAGACCGATGCTTTAAACCACTCAGCCATCCCTCCGGAACGGTCGACGCGGGGTTGGAGCGGGTGAAGGGAATCGAACCCTCGTGGCCAGCTTGGAAGGCTGGAGTTCTACCATTGAACTACACCCGCTTCGAATGAGGTGAAAACGCGTTAGTTATACGGAATCGCCACCGAATCGTCAAGCCTGCAAAACGGAGGCAAACAAGCACGCAAAAAAGACGGCTTGTTTTTCAGCCGGTTATTTGATACAAATTTACCCCCTTGCCGTCATTAGGCGGCAGACCGTTCGGATCGCCGTATGAGGCATACGGGCAAACGAGCCGACCGCAACACAACCCAAACCAGCAATCACGAGACGGGCGAGAGGCCGGCTGCGCAATCAGCCAGGCCGCAAAAACCGGCGCGACGCATCATGCGGGCGGCGGTTTCAATTGCCGGGCCGGCGGCGTGCCGCAGGTTCGCAGTTCCCGTTTCACGGAAAAATTCCAATGGCCAAGCACAAACCCAATACCTTCGCCCCCAAAACCGGAGACATGTATGCCGCGATGGAGGCCGCTTTGCAGCAGCAGAGCAGCACATTCACCCCGGGTGGTATCGTCAAGGGGACGATTCGCGGTGTAAACGGAAACCAAGTCTTCATCGATATTGGCTACAAATCAGAAGGTGTCGTTCAGGCCAGCCAGTTCGCCGACATCGCACTGGTCAAGGTGGGGGACCGGGTTGACGTCCTGCTCGAGCAGCTCGAAGGCGAAGACGGCATGGTGGTGCTCAGCAAGTCCAAGGCGGATGACAAGCTCCGCTGGGAATCGGTGCTGAAGAAGTATCAGGAAGGGTGCGTGGTCGAAGGTGTCATCACCTCGCGCGTCCGCGGCGGCCTGATTGTGATGATTGACGGCGTTGAGGCGTTTCTCCCCGGATCCCAGGTGGACATCACCCCGGTTCACGATGCCGAGCCGTACATCAATCAGAAGTATGATTTCAAGGTGATCAAGATCAGTGACGAGCGCCGCAACATCATCGTCTCCCGGCGCGAACTGCTCGAGGACCGCCAGGCCAACAAGAAGCGCGATCTGCTGCTGACGCTGCAGAAGAACCAGATCCGCAAGGGCCGCGTCAAGAACATCACCGAGTTCGGCGCGTTTGTCGATCTGGACGGTCTGGACGGCCTGCTGCATATCACCGACATGAGCTGGGGCCGCATCAAGCACCCCTCCGAGTTGGTGCGCGTGGGTCAGGAACTCGACGTGATGATCTTGGATGTCGATCTGGATCGCGACCGCGTGTCCCTGGGCCTCAAGCAGGCGCAGGCGAATCCGTGGGAAGGGATCGAGAACCGGTATCCGGTCGGCAGCCGCCTCCGTGGCAAGGTGGTCAACCTGATGCCCTATGGCGCGTTCGTCGAGATCGAGCCGGGCATCGAGGGCCTGGTTCACGTCTCAGAATTCTCGTGGACCAAGCGGGTGACGCGCGCCTCGGACATGCTCAACATGGGCGACGAGGTCGACGTGGTGGTGCTGAGCATCAACCGGGCCGATCAGAAGATCGCTTTGGGCATGCGGCAGACCGAGTCCAATCCGTGGGACACCGTGCAGGACCGCTACCCGGTCGGCAGCCGCATCTCGGGCAAGGTGCGCAACTTCACGTCGTACGGGGCGTTTGTCGAGCTGGAGGAGGGGATCGACGGCATGATCCACGTCTCCGACATCTCGTGGACGCGCAAGATCAATCATCCGAGCGAGATGCTGCAAAAGGGTCAGCCCGTGGAGGCGGTGGTGCTCGACGTCGATCCTGCCAACCAGCGCATCAGCCTCGGCTTGAAGCAGGCAAGCGACGACCCGTGGAACACGATCGCCGCCCGCTACGTGATCGGTCAGTCGGTCAAGGGCACGGTCTCCAAGATTGCCTCGTTCGGTGCCTTCATCGAGCTGGAAGACGGCGTGGACGGCTTGGTCCACATCTCGCAAATCAGCGGCCAGCATGTTGAGAAGGTCAAGGATGCGCTCAAGGTCGGCCAGAGCGTGGAAGCGCGTATCGTCAAGATCGACCGCGATGAGCGCCGCATCGGTCTGAGCATCAAGGCGATGACCATGGACGAGACCGAGCTGGCCGAAATGGCCAAGGAGCTCAATCAGGTGGACCTGAAGCCGGGTGAGAACCTGGTCGGACTTGCCGCCGCCTTTGACGACGCCTTCGCGCAAAGCGAAGAGTGGCGTCCGGGGTCTGGCGAGTAACGCCGGTTTCCAGATGAGACACAAACAATCCGCCCGCGGCCTTCGGCTGCGGGCGGATTGTTTTTTATCGACGGGAAGATCGATATCAAACAGATTGAAATGAACGGGCTTTTTGGATTGGCAGCGATCGATTTCCGAAAGATTTCGGAGTTAGAGGTGGCACCGGCAGATTCGAGCGCGATCGAACGCTGAAAGGCATTGGCAAACTCCGTCACCGTGAACAAAGACTTGCCATGCAGGCGATGCTGCAAATGGTTCGAAGTGCGATGAAGACAACGTACAATGTCAGGGTGTTGATGAGGAACCCCGGCCAGTACGGCATCACCGGCAAACGTCGATTGGGCCGCGCGCGCAACCAAGACGGAAGCCAATTTGTCTGAAGCCCACTGCGCAGAATCTCTCCCACTGGCAATTCCGAATCATCTTCTGCGCTCTCATGGCAGCTCCGCCTTCACAACTTTCCCTGCCGGATTGCGCGGCAGGACATCCATGAAGACGATGCGGTGCGGCACCTTGTAACTCGGCAGGCGCCGGGTGCAGTGCTCGCGCAGGTCGCGCTCGGTCACGCTGTCGTCGCGGCGCACCACGTAAGCCTTCACGCGCTCGCCCAGGAACGCCGCCGCCCCGGTGGCCGGCTCTCCCTTCACCGCCGCCTCGTGCACACCGTCGTGGGACATCAAGACGGCCTCGACTTCCACCGCGTAGACGTTCTCACCGCCCACGATGATCATGTCCTTCTTGCGTCCCTTGATGAAGAAGTAACCCTCCGCGTCGATCACGGCGAGATCACCCGTGCGGAACCACGCGCGGCCTTCGACCGTGACGATGGCCTCGTCCAGCATGCCTGGCTTGTTGTAGTAGCCGGGAATCACGTTCTCGCGCGCAAAGAGCAGTTCACCCACCTGGCCGGCGGGCAGTCTCACGCCATGCTCGTCGACGATCACGGCTTCCACAAACGGCAGGAGTCGTCCGATGGAATCCGGCCGCTGCTCCGCCTCTTCGCCGCCCAGCACATGCGTCATACTGATCGTCTCGGTCAGGCCGAAGAAGTTATGCAAGGCCACGTTCGGGAAGCGCGCGTGCAGTTCACGGATCGCGCTCACGGGCATGGCGCTCCCGGCATAGGCGATCACGCGCAGCGACGAGGCGTCGAACGAGGCCAGGTCCGGCACCTTCAGGAGCTGCTGGAAAACGGAGGGCACGCTCAGGAAGGTCGTGATGCGTTCGCGCTGCACCACGTCCATGAGCAGGCGCGGGTTCGTCGGGGAGGCGATGACGACGGGCGTCTTCGTATAGGCCGCGGTGGGCAACGAGCTGTAGAGCGCCGTGCAGTGGAACATCGGGTTCACCAGCAGGTGGACGTCTGAAGCGCAGAACTGGTGCGCGTTGATCGCCGCGATCACGTTGAACAGGAGGTCTGCATGACGCATCACGGCGCCCTTCGGCGCGGCCGTCGTGCCCGATGTGTGCATCACGATCGAGGGGGCGTCGGGCGCGAGATCCGTCCACGGCGCGGCGGGCGCGGCGGCGAGCATTTCCTGCCAAGGCACGAGGTTTCCGGCGCCCGCTTCCAGCGCCCCGACGGCGCGCGGGGGCTGTGCCGCAGCGGCCTCCAGCGGTTCGCGATCGGCGCCCGAGCGCACCAGCAGGAAGTCGGGCCGCACGCTCTCGAAGATGGCACGCAGGCTGTCGGCCTTGAGCCATGTATTGAGGGGCACGATGATCCCGCCGAGACGGGCGGTGGCCCAATAGACCAGGAAGTACTCGAGGCAGTTGGGCAGGAAGACAGCCACCTTCGGCGAGGCCACGCCGGTCCGCCGCACCAGCGCTGCGGCTATGCACTCGACGAGACGGTCCGCCTGGCGATAGGTCAAGCGGCGGTCGCCGTCGACCACGGCCAGCGCGTTCGGCGCCAACGCCACGGCCTCGCGCCAGAAGTCGCGCGTGGTCTGCAGCACCGGCTTGCGCACGGGCTGCGCGGGCGTGGCGAGGAGTTTCTCGAGAATCGGCTCGACGCTGTCCGCGACATGGCGATTTCCCATCTCGTTGGGATGGTTCGCGTCGCCCCAGCAGCAACGTCGCCCGATGATCGCCTCCTGGATGTTGGCGACATAGGGACAGCCGTGCCGGAGCGCCACGCCGGCTTCCAACGCCCGATAGGCCACCGCCCGCTCGTCAATCCCATAGACCTTGGCGCGCCGTGCGCCGGACTCGTCCAGGTACTCACCGAACACGCCCAGCACGACGGCGCGCGCTCCGGCGGCGGTCACGGCCACGACGACGCGCTCCAGGTCGTCGCCCCAGGCCGCGGGAAGGCTTTCGTTGCGCCACCAGTCGTTGGCGCCGTATTCCACGAGCACAACATCGGGTTTCGCGGCGAGCACGTCGGCCGGCAGTCGCGCCAGCCCCTCGACGAAGCTCTCGCCGCCGTTGCCGCGATTCAGGAACTCGTGCGCGGGAAAGCGGTCCTGCAGGATGTCGCTGAACCGTCCCTTTTCGCCGCCGCAACTCGTCAGGCTGTCTCCGAAACAAATGATGCGCATGATGCTCCTATTGACTATTCTCCTTTCAGCGACGTGCTTTGAACGTCATGGCACGCCCCGAAACATACGATCTAGGAACCACTCCACATTCGCCGCGCAAACCGGGCGAGGATTGGCCGCTGTCGATCCCGATGCCAACGTCTCCGTTATGACGGCCGGCCGATCCGTGAGGGTCCGGCCGAGAAACGGAGATTTCAGTTCCAACCTTTCCAGAAGTGCTTCAGCCTTCTGACGCACATCGGCGCCCACTGCCTGAGACATGACCGCCCATTTATCGCCGATCGCCTCACGATTGAACGTCAGGGCATGTGGCAGGCAGATCGCGCAGGCCAGGCCGTGGGGAGCGTGGAAACGCGCCCCCAGAGGGTGAGCCAAGCCATGCACCACACCCAGCCGCGCATGGGAAAGCGCCAGTCCGGCGTAGTAGCTGCCGATGAGCATATCCATCGCCGCCGGACCACCCCGGCCCAGAAAAACCGGTTCGATGTTGGCGCAGACCAACCGCATCGCATCCAGGGCGAGAGCATCGGTGAATCGGGTGGACCCCTTGCTGACAAAAGACTCGATGGCCTGAGTCAGGGCGTCCATGCCGGAAGCCGCCACCACGGCCGGCGGACAGGACGTCACCAGAAGGCCATCCAATATCACCAAACGCGCCATGAACGACGGGTGCCGGAAGGACTTTTTGACCTGAGTGATCTCATGGGTCAGCACACACACCATCGTACATTCGGAACCCGTCCCGGCCGTGGTGGGCATCGCAATAAAAGGAGTACCGGACCTGGGAATCTCCGCCCCATCGTGATAGACCACGGGATCATCCGGAGCGCGCAGAAGCCCGGCACATGCCTTGGCCAGATCCATCACACTCCCGCCTCCCACCCCGGCCACCCATTCCACATTCCGCTCCCGGGCAAAGGCGAGCAATTCACGCAACTGAGCCAAAGTCGGCTCGGAGCCAGACGTCTCCCAGGTGACCACCTCCAGACCGGCGGGCATACCGGCAAGGATACGTTCCAACGGTCCGGCTCGCAGCGAACGGCCGTGGACCAGGAGTCCCCGGGAACCAAACGCCGCCGACTCCATTAACAGCGTATCCGCTGCTCCAGCCCGGGCAACCGTGCGACCTGGCATCAAAAGGTTTTCTGGACATTCACGCATGGCGCACCAGGGGATCCACGTCGAAGATCTCAATAGCCCACAATCATTGCCGCATTTTCCATGAGAGAAAAGGGCTGCGGCTGAATCGGCGTGGTTCATGCCAAGAATGATACGACAATGGACTAATAATGCCAAGCTCCCACACGAGCCCTCCACCCCCTTTAAGGATCGAGAAGGGACGATTTCCACACCGTTTAGAAAATTTTTGCTATTATTTGCCTGTCCCCGGTTTCCGAAACGCCGGAATGGTACGTGTTCGCCGCCGACGCCCTGGGCGATCCGACCGGAAAGGTTTACACCGTCCGCAACTTCAACCGCGCCCGCACCCTGGCCGGCCGCATGGCGATTGACCGCGGCCTGATCCTGCAGACCGACGCCAACCCCGCCTGACGCGGGGTCCCCGGCTGCGGCGCCTGCCCGGATACAGTCAGGCGCCGCGGCCGGACCGCCCTTTTTCCGAAAAGGGCGCCAAAAAGGTGCTCAATCGCCGCAGGGCTACCCGCTTTTCGAAAAGCGGGGCAAAACCGGCCCTCAAGCCGGGCGGGCTGAACGTCAAAACCAACGCCAGCAATGAAACAGCGGTGTTGCCGTCCGTGGAACGCATTGTTGACAAGTCATCTCTTTATGGCGCGGATCTTCGCCGCGCGCTGTTCCAATGCCTCAGCTTCAGAACCACGCTTTGTGGCCCGATACAAAGCCGCAAGATTCTCAAGGCAAGTCGCCACATCGGGATGGTCGGGACCGAGGGCCTTCTCAAAAATCGCCAGCGAGCGCTTGCGGAGCGACTCGGCCTGCGCGTACTGGCCTTGGGTGTCATAGAGCCCCGCAAGGTTATCTAGGCTCACGGCAACATCGGGATGGTCGGGGCCGAGGGCTTTCTCATAGATCGCCAGTGAGCGCTTGTAAAGCGTCTCCGCCTTGGCGTAGTCGCCTAGGGCGTAGTAGAGAACTGCCAGGTTGTTCAGGCTCGTCGCCACATCGGGATGGTCGGGGCCGAGGGCTTTCTCCATAATCGCCAGAGAGCGCTTGTAGAGCGGCTCCGCCTTGACGTAGGCGCCCTGGGTCTTGTAGAGCACAGCCAGGTTGTTCAGGCTCGTCGCCACATCGGGATGATCGGGGCCAAGGGCCTTCTCCCAGATCGCCAGCGAGCGCTTGAAGAGCGGCTCCGCCTTGGCGTAGTCGCCTAGGGTGTCGTAGAAAACTGCCAGGCTGTTCAGGCTCGCGGCCACATAGGGATGATCCAGGCCGAGGGCTTTCTCATAGATCGCCAGCGAGCGCTTGTAGAGCGGCTCGACCTGCGCGTACGGGCCTTGGGTCTGGTACAGCAACGCGAGGCTGATCAGGCTCGCGGCCACAGAGGGATGGTTGGGGCCGAGGGCTTTCTCCCAAATCGCCAACGAGCGCGTGTAGAGCGGCTCGGCCTGCGCGTACTGGCCTTGGGTCCGGTACAGCTCCGCGAGGTTGTACAGGCTCGCGGCCACAGAGGGATGGTCGGGGCCGAGGGCTTTCTCATAGATCGCCAACGAGCGCGTGTAGAGCGGCTCGGCCTGCGCGTACTGGCCTTGGGTCCGGTACAGCTCCGCGAGGTTGTTCAGGCTCGTCGCCACAGAGGGATGGTCGGGGCCGAGGGCTTTCTCATAGATCTCCAACGAGCGCGTGTAGAGCGGCTCGGCCTGCGCGTACTGGCCTTGGGTCCGGTACAGCTCCGCGAGGTTGTTCAGGCTCGCGGCCACAGAGGGATGGTCAGGACCGAGGGCTTTCTCCCAAATCGCCATCGAGCGCGTGTAGAGCGACTCGGCCTGCGCGTACTGGCCTTGGGTCCGGTACAGCTCCGCGAGGTTGTTCAGACTCTCGGCCACATCGGGATGGTCAGGCCCGACGTTCTGTCCGGCAACCTGCAGGGCTTTCTGCGCAACCCCCGCCGCACTGTCGTACTTCCCGGCCCGGTGTAATTCCGCAGCCTCTTGGATAAGGACATTCCACTCAATACCCGCGCTCCGAGAATGTACGCACGAGAGCAGTGTGCCCAGAAAGGCAAAAGTGCCGAGCAAGGCAAGAGCGCGGATGATAAGTCTTATCTGTCTCATTCGGTCTCCTGTCAAGTGTCATCAGGGTCACGGAAAATGGCCAATAGGCCCGCGCATGCGTCCCGGCCGCACGTTCAAGATAACCGATCACCCATTGACAGTCAAGAGACGCGCTTCCCGCATTTCAGCTTTCAGCTTTTCAGTTTTCAGCTTTCAGCTTTTCTCTCCCGCTTCCCGCATTTCAGCTTTCCATTTCAGCTTTTCAGCTTTTCAGTTTTCAGCTTTTTTCTTTCCCATTTCAGCTTTTCAGCATTTCAGTTTTCAGCTTTTTCTCCCGCTTTTCAGTTTTCAGCTTTTCTCTTCAGCTTTCAGCTTTTCTCTCCATCCCCGCCTCCTGCTTCGCCCGCACCGCCTCCATGATCCGGGCAAACTGCAGCGGGTCCTCGATCTTCAGCACCCCCGCCATCGCCTGCAGCCCCACGGCTCCGCCGTGCTGCACATCGATTCGGATCGGCGTGTCCAGCCCCAGGCTCTTCTCCATGGACTCAATCGCCCGCAGCCGGTCCGCCGCGTTCCGCGCATGCTCCGCCATATATTTTCGCTTCGCCAAAATCCACGCGCGGTCCACCCCCATCTCCTCGACGCTCCGCTCGCGCAGCCAGACGATCCGCGCCCGCACCTGCGGATCGCGCGCCAGCCGCGCCGCCG